>JBIIPF010000022.1:0-13515 GCA_044342755.1 Limnohabitans sp.
GCGACATGCTGGGCAGTGTGGACCGCAGCCACGTGTTCAGCTTCATCGAGGCATTGGCCCATGGTGACGGGCTGACCGTGGTCAACACCTGCGAGGCTTTGCGTCAATTGGGTTTGTCGGCCAGCTCTTTGCTGGAAGACATGAGCATGGTGTTGCAACGCATGGCGGTGTACCAGTCGGTGACGAATGCCGCCGAAGCTGCCACCGACCCCGACCCCGATGCACAACGCATCTTGGCCTTGGCTGAACTCCTGCCCGCCGATGAAACCCAGTTGCTCTACAGCATCTGTTTGCATGGCCGCACCGAGCTGGGTTTGGCGCCCGATGAATACGTTGCCTTGTGCATGGTGTTGCTGCGTTTGTTGGCCTTCAAGCCCGACGGCGCGGCTGAAAAAAAAACACTGAAAACAGCTGAGGCGCCGCTGCTGGCTGCGCCTTCTGCGACGGCGCCCATCTCCAAGCCCGCAGCGCCTCAAGCCCGTGAAATAGAAGCTGCCCAAGCGACAGCGCCCATCTCCAAGCCCGCAGTTGCTGCGGAGCCACCAACCCAACTTGCTGCACCTGCCAATCCATCCGCCACACGCCAACCAACCCCCTTGGGCAACGACTGGCTCGAGGTGGTGCAACAACTGGTGAAGTCGCAATTGATTCAAGCCATGACGCGAGAACTCGCCATGCAATCCCAACTGCTGCAAAAAGACGCCACCACTTGGGTCTTGCAAGTCGAGCGTGAATCCTTGAACTCGCCCAGCAACCGCGAGCGTTTGCAATTGGCCTTGCAAGCCTTGGGGCATGCGGTCAGCATCACGGTGCAATTGGGCCCCGTCACCGACACCCCGGCCAAGCGCATCACCACCCAGCAAAACGAACGCCAACAAGCCGCCGAGGACGAAATCATGAACGACCCCTTGGTGCAACAACTCATCCGGGAGTTCGACGCGACCATCGTTCCCGGCTCCATCAAACCCTTAGCTCACTGAAAGACCACCATGTTCAACAAAGGACAACTCGCCGGCTTGATGAAACAAGCCCAAGCCATGCAAGACAACCTGAAAAAAGCACAAGAAGAACTCGGTCACATCGAGGTCACGGGCGAATCAGGTTCGGGCATGGTGCAAATCCTCATGACCTGCAAACACCAGGTCAAGCGCGTCACCATCGACCCCAGTTTGCTCACCGACGACAAAGACATGTTGGAAGACCTGATTGCCGCGGCTTTCAATGACGCCGCTCGCAAAGCCGAAGAAACCAGCGAAGCCAAGATGGGCAAGTTGACCGGGGGCATGCCTGGCTTGCCCAGCGGCATGAAGCTGCCTTTCTGATGCAAGACCACATCGCGCTGCAAGCCCTGGTGCAAGCCTTGAAGCGCTTACCGGGCGTGGGTGAACGCTCGGCCTCGCGCATGGCCTACCACTTGTTGCAGCACGACCGTCAAGGTGCGCAGTGGTTGTCGCAAGCCCTGACCCAAGCTGTGGCAGCGGTGAAGCATTGCCAACGCTGCCACACCCTCACCGAGTTTGACATTTGCGGCACCTGCCAAGACAACACTCGGGACATGACGCGCTTGTGTGTGGTGGAAACGCCCTCAGACCAATCGGCCATGGAGCGCACCCAAGCCTATAAAGGTTTGTACTTTGTCTTGATGGGCAAGCTCAACCCCATTGAAGGCATTGGCCCCAAAGACATTGGCATGCAAAAACTCATCGAGCGCGCCAACGATGGCGTGGTGCAAGAAATCATTTTGGCCACCAACTTCACCGCCGAGGGCGAGGCCACCGCTCATGTGCTGAGCGATGTCTTCAAGCGCAAAGGCTTGGCGGTGACCCGCTTGGCCCGTGGTGTGCCGGTGGGCAGTGAACTCGAGTATGTGGACCTGGGCACCATCGCGCATGCCCTGGTGGACCGGCGCAGCACCTGACAGCAGGGGGTTTTACCAAGCGGGAAGCTACCGATGCGCTTGGCTAGTCAACTTGATAAGCTGAAAGCCATCATGAGGGACGTTTCTACGATGACCAGCGCTTTGAACCGGCGGCAATGGGGCCAATGCTTGTTGGCCGGGGCCATTGGCATGAGCCAACTGTCAGGCGCCTGGGCCAAGGACGCACCCATGAAACTCACCCTGTTGTTGGATGACACCTCGTCCATGACCCATTTGCCAGTGTTGCTGGCCGAACAATTGGGTTATTTCAAGGCCCAGGGCTTGGTGGTTGATGTCTTGGAGCAAGCCAGCACCGCGATGAGCATGGAGACCATGCAAGGCGAGGGGTTGTTTGTTTGGTCTGCCCCCTACGATCAGTTGTTGCATGTGCCCCGCAAAGAGCCTTGGGTTGCCATCATGCAAACCGGTCGCACGCCTCAGTTGGCGCTGGGCGTGTCACGCAAAACCATGTCCCATTTCAAACGCCTGCAAGACTTGCATGGTCGCCGAATGGGGGTATCCGCCCTGGACTCGCAAGCCAGACGCTGTGTCGACTACGCCATGGTGTTGTCTGGCGACAGCCCCAATGAGCTGAACCACGTGGCGGTCGGCCATGCCAGCCAAGCCATCTTGGCATTGCGCAACGGTCAGTTGGATGCTTTGTGCATGCCCGATCCGGTCATGACCTTGCTGGAAAGAAAGGGTGATCTGGACATTGTGCGCAACTTTCGCTCGGCCCGAGAAAGCCAGCGCTTGTTTGCGGGTCCCATGCCGGGGCACAGCTTGATGACCACACAGGACATGGTGCGCAAGCATCCCCAGGCTTGTCAGGCCTTGGTGTTTGGGGTGGTGCGGGCGCTCAAATGGTTGCGCACGGCGGGACCTTCAGATTTGCTGAGCAACATGCTGGACAACCCGATTTTGTTGGACCGAGCGATTTATTTGAATGCCATTGACAACATGCGTGAAAGTTATTCCCTTGATGGCATGATGACCAATGAGGCCGCTCAAACAGCACTGCGCTTGCGCAATGTGCTCGAACCCCAAGCCAAGAACTTGCGCCGCGAATTGGGGTTGACCTACACCAACGAATTTGCCATGCAAGCGCGCAAACGCTTCAAGGTTTAGCCCGGCTTGTTGGCGGTTTGTCGCCGCTTCTTGCCAGCGGCGGCCTTGGATTTTTTGGCCTTGCCGGGCAACATCAGCATGACTTTCTGCCCAGGCTTCAAGCTGCTATTGAGTGCCAGTTTGTTCCAGTCTGCCAATTGATCCACACTGACTTTGTAGCGTTTGGCCACAGAGGCCATGGTGTCGCCCTTGCGTGCTTTCACCACTTGTTTGCGCAGCACTTGTTCAGGTGCCAAGTTCAACTGGCCGGTGTCGGCCAATTTTTCAGACACATCTTTTTGGTGACTGATGCTGCGCGGAACCAACAGCGCCGAACCCGCCTTGATGAGCATGCGCGGCGGGATTTTGTTGACCGTGCGCAGTTCTTCTTCGCTCATGCCCACGCGCTTGGCGGCATCAGCCACCTTCATGTTCTTGGGCGCAACCCAGGCGGTCCAGCTGGCCAGTTGACCGTTGTGGCTTTCCAAGTTGCGTTGGAAGATTTCGGCGTTGTCCCAGGGCAGCAGGATGTGAGGCGTGCCACTGGCCAACATCACAGGGCGATGGGCCGAGGGGTTCAAGGCTTTGAAGTCATCCATGGACACTTCCGCCAACTTGGCGATCACCGCCACATCGGCGTCGCGCGGCAGCGGCACGGTTTGAAAGTACGGGTGGTTGGGGATGGTTGGCAAGGTCACGCCCAAGCCATCGGGGTTGGCCACCAGGTTTTTCATGGCCTGCAACTTGGGCACGTACATGCGGGTTTCTGCAGGCATGCGCAACTCGGTGTAATTCAGCGGCTCGCCCAAGCGTTTGTTGCGGGCCAAGGCTTTGCCCACATTGCCTTCGCCCCAGTTGTAAGCGGCCAGGGCCAAGTGCCAGTCGCCAAACATACCGTGCAGGCGTTGCAAATAATCCAGTGCGGCGCGGGTGGAGGCCAGCACATCGCGCCGGTCATCCCGGAACGCGTTTTGTTTCAAGTCAAAGTGCTTGCCGGTGCGCGGCATGAATTGCCACATGCCGCTGGCCCTTGCAGAAGACACGGCTTGCGGGTTGAAAGCACTTTCAATGAAGGGCAGCAAAGCCAGTTCGGTCGGCATGTTGCGCTGCTCAAGTTCTTCAACGATGTGGAAGAGGTATTTGCTAGACCTTGCTGTCATGCGCTGGATGTAATCGGGCCGATCGGCATACCAACGCTCGCGGTCTTGCACCTGATCAACCGCCAAATCCGGCATGGCAAAACCACGGCGGATCCGCTCCCACAAATCCGCTGGAACATCCACCTCGGCAACCGGGGCGGTGTTCAGCGGCAGGGTCTCGATCGGCGACAGACTGTCCATCTCAGCCGTGGTGGCGATGGTGTCGGTTTGCGCCAGTGCGGCCAAGGGACTACAGATGACCAGGGCAAGCGCCCAGGTCAGTTTCTTGCATGTGTGTTGGGTCATTGGCAGGTGAAAGCGGGTGAATAGAATGCCGTAAGGACATTCTGATGAACCCACAAATTATAGGAAGCTCCGTCTCATGGGCCGATTGGCTGCAAACGCCCGCTGGGCTGTACTTGGCCGAATGGGAAACCGCGCAGTTTGACCAGGCCGTGGCCGATGTGTTTGGCTATCACGGATTGCAACTCGGTCAGCCAGACCTGCCAAGCTTGCGCAACAGCCGCATACGCCATTGCTGGATCGGCGACAACCAGCTGCAGGCCCACACCCAAGCTTCCTTGTTCACCGACCCGGTGGCCTTGCCTTTTCCCGATCAGAGTCTGGACTTGGTGGTCTTGCCCCACACCTTGGAGTTGAGCCACGACCCGCATGCCAGCTTGCGCGAAGTCGAGCGTGTCTTGGTGCCCGAGGGCAGGGTGATCATCAGCGGTTTCAACCCCATGAGCCTGTGGGGCCAACGCCAGCAGCGTGCCCGTTTTTACGCCCGCTTGGGGGTGCAAACCCATTTCTTGCCCGATGACGTGGACTTCATCGGCTATTGGCGGCTGCGTGATTGGTTGCGCTTGCTCAGCTTCGAGGTGGATGCCGGGCGCTTTGGTTGTTACCGGCCCTCGGTGCAATCGCCCCAATGGCTCAAGCGCTTTGCTTGGATGGAGAAGGCCGGTGCGCGTTGGTGGCCGATCTTTGGCGCAGCGTATTTTTTGGTGGGCATCAAACGGGTGCGCGGCATGCGCTTGATGGGGCCGGTGTGGAACCGTGCCAAGGCCAGTGCCAACCATGCTGTCCCCACGGTCAACAAATCACCCCAAGAGCCGCAAGCATGAGCCGCGTCATCGTCTACACCGATGGTGCTTGCAAGGGCAACCCCGGGCCTGGCGGCTGGGGCGTGTTCTTGCGTTACGGCACGGTGGAAAAAGATTTGTACGGCGGCGAATCGCAGACCACCAACAACCGCATGGAACTCACGGCGGTCATCGAGGCATTGCGGGCCCTGACGCGGCCCTGCCAAGTGGACTTCTACATGGACAGCGAGTACGTGCGCAAAGGCATCACCGAATGGATGAGCGGCTGGAAAGCACGCGGCTGGCGCACAGCCGCCAAGCAGCCGGTGAAAAACGAAGACTTGTGGCGCAGCCTCGATGAGTTGCTGTCACAAAGCGGACACAGCATTGCTTGGCATTGGGTCAAGGGCCATTCGGGTGACCCTGGCAATGAACGCGCCGATGCGCTGGCCAACGAAGGTGTGCGCATGGTGCAAACAAGTTGATAATGAATCGATCCGGCCCACCCTCATACCCACCCCATGTCCTCTAAGAACACCAGAACTGCCATCGCCCTTGTGGCCCTTGCCGCCGCCGCTGTTGGCGGTTGGTACATCCAAAACAAACCGGTGCAAACAGCCAGCCCAGCGGGTGCGCCTGCAATGGCTGGTGCTCCCGCTTCGGGTGCGCCTGCCTCGGCTGCTGCGCCTGCGGCGGGTGGCCCTGCGGCCAAACCGGGTGCACCGGGCGCTGCGCCCGGGGGGCCCCCTGCGGGACCACCGCGTGCCATGGGTGTGGAAGTAGCCTTGGTTGAAAGTGCCCCCCTGCGTGATGATGCCCAAACCGTGGGCACCTTGAAATCGAAACAAAACACCATGGTGCGCCCCGAAGTGGCCGGTCGGGTCACGGCATTGGGTTTCAGCGATGGCAGCCAGGTGCGTGCCGGTCAAACCTTGGTGCAACTTGACGACAGCTTGCAACGCGCTGAAGTTCAGCAAGCGCTAGCACAAGTGGGCATCGCTCAGTCCAACCACAAACGCAACCAAGACTTGGTGGCGCAAGGCTTCATTGCGCAACGTGCCTTGGACGAAAGCCAAGCCAGTTTGGGCGTGGCGCAAGCCCAGTTGTCCCTCACCTGCGCACGCTGGCAGCGCATGCGCATCGTCGCCCCTTATGCGGGCACGGTGGGCATTCGCACGGTGAACGTGGGCGACTATGTGAAAGACGGCGCCGATTTGGTGAACCTGGAAGACCTGGGCGCTTTGTACGTGGACTTTCGCTTGCCCGAGCGCTACCAAGGCAAGGTGGGCTTGAAGCAAACCGTGGAAGTGGTGATTGATGCCTTGCCTGGTCGCACCTTCTTTGCCCGCATCGAAGCCATTGATCCCTTGATTGATGCCAATGGCCGCGCCATCAGCGTTCGCGCCGTGTTGCCCAATGGCGGTGGTGCCGCCAAACCAGCCGTGGTGAATACCGCCAGCCAAGCCAACGCCGCTGCGGCCTCGGCCGAAGCTGTGTGCCCCTCAGGACCCTCCATGTCGGCTGACAAACCGGTGGTCCCGGGTCCGCTGCGCCCCGGTATGTTCGCCCGTGTCAATGCGCTGTTCGCTTTGAAACAAGCGGCTTTGTCGGTGCCCGAGGAAGCCATCGTGCCCATGGGCGGCAAGCAATTCGTCATCAAAGCGGTGCCGCCCGAGGCCGTGCCCAATGCGGGCCCGTTGCCGCCAGACACCAAACTCGTGTCGCTGCGCACTGAAGTGAAGCTGGGTGCGCGTCGCCCCGGCAAGGTGGAGATTTTGTCGGGCCTGAGCGCCATCGACACCGTGGTGGTGGCCGGTCAGCACCGTCTGCAAAAAGACGGCACTGCCCTGCGCGTGGTTGAGACCAGGAACTGACATGCAACTGCCCGAGCTGTCCATCCGCCGCCCGGTCTTTGCGACCGTTTTGTCCTTGCTCATCGTTTTGGTGGGCGTGGTCTCCTTCAACCGGCTCGTGATTCGCGAGTACCCGAAGATCGACAACCCCACGGTCACGGTTGAAACCCGTTATGTCGGTGCGTCCAGCGCGGTCATGGAGTCACAGGTCACCAAGGTGTTGGAAGACTCGCTCTCGGGTGTCGAAGGTTTGGATGTCATCTCGTCCATCAGCCGCCAAGAGCAAAGCCAAATCACGGTCAAGTTTTTACTCTCCCGCGACCCCGATGCGGCAGCCGCTGATGTACGCGACAAAGTCTCAAGGGTGCGGCAACGCCTGCCCACCGGAATCGATGAACCGGTCATCTCTAAAGTGGAGGCCGATGCTTTTCCGGTCATTTGGATCTCGTTCAATTCGGACACGCTCAACACCTTGCAACTGAGCGATTTGGCCAATCGGCTGGCCAAGCCCATGATGCAAACCGCGCCCGGCGTGGCCGATGTGCGGGTGTTTGGTGAACGCAAATACGCCATGCGGATTTGGCTCGACACCGACCGCTTGGCCTCGTACAAACTGACGCCGCAAGACGTGGAAGACGCGCTGCGCCGCGCCAATGTCGAAGTGCCAGCGGGTCGGGTGGAAAGCCAAGCACGCGAGTTCAACGTCACCACCGCCACCGATTTGCGCACCACCACCGAGTTCGAGGACATCGTGGTGCGCACCGTCAACGGCATGCCGGTTCGCATTGGCGATGTGGCGCGTATTGAGCAAGGCCCCTTGGCCGAACGTTTCTCGGTGCGCTACAACAGCAACGAATCCATCGCACTGGGTGTGCTGCGCAACGCCACGGCCAATCCTTTGGAGTTGAGCAAAGCCATCACCGCCATGTTGCCGCGCATCAAAGAAAACCTGCCCCCGGGTGTGCGCATTGAGGTGGCCAACGACTCCTCGGTGTTCATTGAGAAATCCATCGAAGCCGTTTTCCAAACCATTTTGGAAGCCGCTGCGCTGGTGTCTTTGGTGATCTTCATTTTCTTGCGCACCTTGCGAGCTTCCATCATTCCCTTGGTCACCATTCCGGTGGCCCTGATTGGCAGCTTTGCCTTGATGGCCTTGTTTGGTTTCTCCATCAACTCGCTCACGCTGCTGGCGCTGGTGCTCGCCATTGGCTTGGTGGTGGACGACTCGATCGTGGTGTTGGAGAACATTTACCGCTACATCGAAGAGGGCATGACACCGTTTGCGGCAGCCATCAAAGGCTCGCGCGAAATTGGTTTTGCGGTGGTGGCCATGACGCTCACCCTGGTGGCCGTGTTCGCGCCTTTGGCCTTCACGCCAGGGCGCACCGGTCGCTTGTTTGCCGAGTTTGCGCTGGCCTTGGCCGGTGCCGTGCTCATTTCAGGGGTCGTGGCCTTGTCGCTCACACCCATGATGTCCTCGCTGCTGCTCAAGCACAACCCCCATCCGAGTTGGTTCGACCGGTTCATCGGCAAAGGCTTGGATGCCATGACGGATGGGTACAGCCGCTTGCTGAATTGGACCTTGACCGCTTGGCAGTTCGGTCGGGTGCAGTTTTCTAGACGTTGGTTGGTGGTGGCCATCATGTTGGCCGCGGCGGGTGGTTCGTGGCAATTGCTCAAAGCCGCGAAAAGCGAACTCTCGCCCATGGAAGACCGGGGCGTGATTTTGATCGTCATCAACGGGCCCGACGGTGCCACCCTGGAGTACACCGCCAAGTACGTCAACATGCTGGAAAAAATCGGTCGCAAGTACAACGAGTTCGATAAATTCTTTGCTGTGGTGGGCAACCCCACGGTCGCGCAAGGTGCGGTGTTCTTGGGTGCTTTGCCTTGGGACCAGCGGAAAAAATCCACGCTCGACTTGGCGCGTGAAATGATGCCCAGCGTGGCCGGATTGCCTGGCGTCATGGCCTTTCCCATCACACCCCCGTCACTCGGCCAAGCGTTTCGCGAGCGTCCTTTGAATTTCGTGGTGCTGACGAACGACTCCTACGAAAACCTGGCCCAGGTGACCAAAACCATGCAGGATGAAATTGCCAAGAACCCCGGTATCTTGAGTGTGGACGTGGACCTGCGCCTCAACAAACCCGAGATCAGCATGGAAGTCGATCGCGAGCGTGCCGCCGATGTGGGTGTGCCGGTGGACGCGATTGCGCGAGCCGTGGAAACCGCCATGGGTGGCCGCATGGTGACCAAGTTCAAGCGCGATGGCGAGCAGTACGACGTGGTGGTTCAAACCGATGCCAAGGACCGCAATTCGCCCTTGGACATCGAGAAAATTTTCGTGCGCGGCAAGGGCGACGCCATGGTGCCGCTGTCCTCCTTGGTGATTTTGAAAGAAGTGGTGGTGCCGCGCGAACTGAACCATTTTGCCCAGCGCCGCAGCGTCAGTTTCACTGCCAACTTGGCCCCCACCTATTCCTTGGGCCAAGCCCTGGACTTCATGAAGGAGGTCAGCGCCAAAGTCTTGAAGCCGGGCTACAGCACCGATGTGAACGGCAGTTCACGCGAGTTTGTGCAGTCCTCGGGCTCGCTCACCGGCGTGTTCGTGTTGGCCCTGGTGTTCATCTTCTTGGTGTTGGCCGCGCAGTTTGAAAGCTTTGTTGACCCGTTCGTCATTTTGTTGTCGGTGCCGCTCTCGATGGTGGGGGCTTTGTTGGCGCTGAAATGGACCGGCAGCACCTTGAATGTGTACAGCCAAATCGGGCTCATTACTTTGGTGGGCCTGATCACCAAGCACGGCATTTTGATTGTCGAGTTTGCCAACCAGTTGCGGGCCACGGGCTTGAACCCCATGGAGGCGGTGCACCGCGCTGCCACCTTGCGGCTGCGCCCCATCCTGATGACCACCGGTGCCATGGTGCTGGGCGCGATTCCGCTGGCGCTGGCCACTGGCGCAGGCTCAGAAAGCCGTCAGCAAATTGGCTGGGTGATTGTGGGCGGCATGAGCTTGGGAACCTTGCTCACCATCTTCGTGGTGCCCACCATGTACTCGCTGTTTGCCCGCCAAGCCACACCGGGTCCGAACGCGACGCCCTTTGAGGACACAACGCCTTCTCCTGCCTGATGCTGTTGAGAGCTTGGTTGTGATGCAAGCCGATGTCGTGGTTGTCAAAGGCCACACTGGTTGTGGGTGGAACCTCAAGCAGCTGTTGGGGTCCGGGCAGCAGACAATTCAGCCGCCGATGTAGCTCATCTCGACGCGTTTTTGGCCGGGAACGGGCGGCGGTTGCAGGTTCTGGCCACGCAACTCCGAGTAGCGGTCCTCGCGCTCGTGCCAAATGAGGCCAATCGCTGAGGCGATGTCAGCGTCCGAGGTGCCGTTGCGCAACAGGGTACGCAAATCAAAGCCTTGCGCTGCAAACAAACACAAATAAAGCTGGCCTTCGGTGGACAGACGCGCACGGTTGCAGTCGCTGCAAAACGCCTGCGTCACGCTGCTGATGACGCCAACTTCACCCAAAGCCGGGTCGAACACGCCTTGCGCGTTGGCGTAGCCCCAGCGCTGCGCAGTTTCGCCGGGTGCCGAAGCTTCCAGCGGCACCAGGGGAAATTCAGATTGCAACATCTTGATGAGCTCGGCCGAGGGCACCACTTCGTCCATTTGCCACCCGTTGGTTTCGCCGACATCCATGTACTCGATGAAACGCAGGGTGAGGCCACTGCCTCGGAAGTGCCGAGCCATGGGGATGATTTCACTCAGGTTGGTGCTTTTCTTCACGACCATGTTGATCTTCAGGCCGCTGAAACCGCCTTTGGCGTCGCGCCCCAGCCCCACCTCTTTGGCGGCTTCGATGCCGTCCAGCACATCGGCCACGGGGAAATCCACGTCGTTCATGGCGCGGAAGATGGGGTCGTTCAAGCCGTCCAAGCTCACCGTCACGCGTTGCAAACCCGCGGCTTTCAAACTGGCGGCCTTGCGTCGCAGCAAAGATCCATTGGTGGTTAGTGTCAGGTCAAGGGGCAGGCCCTCGGGGGTGCGCAGCGCGGCCAGTTGCTCGATCAGCACTTCCAAGTTTTTGCGCAGCAGCGGCTCACCCCCGGTCAGGCGCAGCTTTTGCACGCCGTGCGACACGAACAGGCGGGCGATGCGGGTGATTTCTTCGAAGCTTAAAAGCGAGGTTTGCGGCAGGTATTTGTAATCAGCGTTGAAGACTTCCTTGGGCATGCAGTAGTTGCAGCGGAAGTTGCAGCGGTCGGTGACGCTGATGCGCAGGTCGCGCAGCGGGCGGCCGCGTTTGTCGCCCAGCAGGCCAGTGGCGGGGATGGGCGAGGTGGGAACGACGGCGGGGCGGTTGCGCAGGTCGAAGAGGGAGATGACGCGTTCTGACATACTGACATTGTGCCTTGTCCGGCTCAACATGCTGGTTTGTAGGGCTTGCCACCCACGGTTTTCCTTTAAGTCACGCGAGCTTGCCAACCACGGTGGGCTCGGC
The DNA here is from genome assembly GCA_044342755.1 of Limnohabitans sp. Taxonomy (GTDB): domain Bacteria; phylum Pseudomonadota; class Gammaproteobacteria; order Burkholderiales; family Burkholderiaceae_C; genus Limnohabitans. The sequence continues at coordinate 11,599 of JBIIPF010000022.1, forward strand.
CGACGCTCACCGCCGCAAGCGGCAACGTTCGCGCGGTCCGACCCACCATGTTCGCCAAGCTGAAGAGGATGGATTGGCTGACTAAATGACTGAAAGCGATTTTTTGCAATCCGTTCCTCCTTGCGCTGAAACATCACTTCAGAGCCGTCCGGCCTGGGGACCATTTTTTGAGCGAAAGACCAGAAAAATGCGTCCCCATGGCGGGCGGCTAAGGCGTGAATTAATTGGAATCTGACCCCAATTTCCTGGGGACCATTTTTTGAGCGAAAGACCAGAAAAATGAGTCCCCATGGCGGGCGGCTAAAGCGTGACTTTTAGAAGAAGACGACTACATCGTGACTTTTTAAAGCCAGAAGAAGCCACGCTGGGTTGATTGAGCGACTAATGAGCTGAAGCTGAAAGCCCCGAGTCCTGATCGGCGCTATCTAAGCGGTCTAAAACGGCCAAAGCCTCGTTGACATCACCCGTCGCAGCCATCGCGCGAAAGTGATTTTCCGTGTCCCATGCCGACAAAGCGTGGGCGCTCAATTGCTCAACCAATTTATTCATGCTCAAACCTCGGCTTTGGGCCAAGGATTTCAAGCGTTGCACAGTCTCATCTGGCAGTCTGATGGTCAAGGTACTCATTTCCATTTCTCCAAACATTGTGCAGGTGTCAAAACCTGCAGTGGGCCCAACCGCAAATCCCCGCCTTGAAGGTCTCGCAAATTATGGGTGATGATGGCTTGTGCGCCACCCGCCAGGGCCAGTTCAATCAGATGGTTGTCGCCTTCGTCAGGCAGATTGGGGCGCCAACCGTAATAAACCGTGACCCATTCACCCTGCTTGGCCAATGCGGCCAGCACCTCTCGGCGATCTTGATCTGTTGATCGCTTGTCCCACACTGGACGACCCAGTAAATCTTGATACTCCAGCCAAAGTGCATTCCCAAACAAGGCCTTGAAGGGGCCTGCTAAGGCTTTGCGCAATACAACCCGCGAAGCACCACCCGCAGAGCGCATTCCCGCGACAAAGACATTGGTATCAATGACGATTCGAATCATGGGTGACAGCATATATGCTGTCAGTTAACCGCGCAACCCCTGTCACACGGCTTTCTGCAAAGGCAGAGGCGGGGTCGGTTCTTTTGAAGTCACGCTGAGCTTGCCAACCATGGTTTTGCTGCTCGCCCTTGAAGTCACGCTTAAGCTTGACAACCACGGTGGGCTCGTCCGCCGCTCACCGCCGCAAGCGGCAACGTTCGCGCGGTCCGACCCACCATGTTCGTCAAGCTGAAGTGATTTAAATGGTGAGCCTGAAATTGGCGCATGGGCGATTCGCTGACCAATGAAAACACTTCAGAGCCGCAGGCCTTAAGGACCATTTTGTGAGCGAAAGAGCAGCAAAATGGGCCCCCATTGCGGGCGGCTTGAGCGTGACTTCATGGCAGACGAGTGCCACAAGACGGGCGGCTCAAGCGTGACTTCAAGTCCGTGAGTGATACAAGTTTTCTTCAAAACGCTGAATTTAAGTATCATAAAAACGCCTGAAAGCCCTATCCCTGCTGACCCCTATGTCAAAAGCAGGGTATTTTGGTCAAGCAAAAATCACCGTGAAGCCGCACGGCCTGGGGACCATTTTTTGAGCGAAAGACCAGAAAAATGAGTCCCCATGGCGGGCGGCTAAGGCGTGAATTAATTGGAATCTGACCCCAATTTCCTTGAACAGCAAGTCCATCAGGATTACCCTCAAAAGTGTCAATCTAGCTTGACATTTCAGGCCATTTCCAAGAGCATCCAAGCAGTTTGGCAATTGGAAACTGTATGGCGAACACCTTCCCCTTTGCGGCCATCGTGGGTCAAGACGAGATGTGCATGGCGCTGCAAGTGGTCGCTGTCGACCCGACCGTTGGCGGCGTGCTGGTGCTGGGCGACCGGG
>JBIIPF010000229.1:0-3422 GCA_044342755.1 Limnohabitans sp.
ACATCCACATGGGCACCATCACCGGAAAATTGAAAGGCGTGATGCCAGCCACCACGCCCAAGGGCTGGCGCAAGGTCCAGTTGTCGATGCCGGTGGCCACTTGCTCGGTGTAGTCGCCCTTGAGCAACTGCGGAATGCCTGTGGCGAATTCGACGATGTCGATGCCGCGCGCCACCTCGCCTTGCGCATCGGTGAACACCTTGCCGTGCTCGGCTGTGATGGCATGGGCCAAGGCGTCTTTGTGAAGGTTCAACAACTCCAAGAACTTGAACATCACCCGCGCACGGCGCAACGGCGGTGCATCGGCCCAAGCAGGGAAAGCAGCTTGCGCAGCAGCCACGGCTCGGCCGACATCGGCGGCGTTGGCCAAGGCCACTTGGCCGGTGACAGCGCCGGTGGCGGGGTTGGTCACGGCTTGGCTGCGTTTGGAAGTGCCGGCGGTGGTTGTGCCATGGATGTAGTGGTGGATCGGCTTGGTGCTCATGGCGTGGTCTCGCAGGAAAAAAGGTTGAAGCTGGATTATTGCGCGCTGTCTGCTGGCGTCCTGCGCCTGAACATGCCCCAACCCTCCATGTGCAACACTTTGTCGCCTTGCTGGTTGAACATCTCCCACAGGTTGCGGGTCATGCCGACATCCGGGCGGCGGCCCATGGGCTTGGTTTCCAGCACCGTGGTTTGCAAGCGCAACACATCATCGGGAAAGACTGGCTTGAGCCATTTGATGCCTTCCAAGCCGGGCGAACCCAAGCTGGCGGTGTCTTGCAAAAAGTTGGTCACCATCAAGCGCATGGCCATCGAACAGGTGTGCCAACCGCTGGCGCACAGGCCACCAAACACCGAGGCTTTGGCGGCTTCGTCGTCCAGATGAAAAGGCTGCGGGTCAAACTGACGGGCAAAGGCGATGATGTCTTCGCGCGTGGCGCTGATACTGCCCAAGTCGCGCACCTGACCCACGGCGAAGTCTTCCCAATACCAACGGGGCTCAGCCATCAGCGGCCTCCCGAGACATCCACCAAACTCATGGTGGTGTAACTGGCAGCGTCACTCAGCAACCACACAATGGCTTGCGCCACCTCTTGGGCGGTGCCGCCGCGTTGGGCTGGAATCAAATGCTGCAAGTCTTTCACCCGATTGGGCTTGCCACCCGAGGCGTGGATCTCTGTGTCAATCAAGCCTGGGCGCACGGCATTGACACGAATGCCTTCTGCCGCCACTTCCTTGGCCAAGCCCAGCGTGAAGGTGTCGATGGCGCCTTTGGCCGAGGCGTAGTCCACATACTGACCAGGTGAGCCGATGCGCGAAGCGGCGCTGGACACATTGACGATGCTGCCACCACTGCCGCCGTGTTTGGTGCTCATGCGCAAAATGGCTTCGCGGGCGCAAATGAAGCTGCCCAGCACGTTCACATCGAACATGCGCTTCAACCGAGCCACGCTCATTTCATCGACCCGGGCATAGACGTCCACCACGCCTGCGTTGTTGACCAAGCCGGACAGTCGCCCCATTTGTTGGTCGATGGCTGAAAACATGGCCATCACCTGGTCTTCTTCAGCCACATTGGCCTGAAAGGCTTGGGCATGACCGCCTTGTTCGGTGATGTGCTTCACCACGTGGGCCGCGGATTGCGCGTCTTGCGCATAGTTCACGGCCACGGCCCAATCCTGCTGGGCGGCCAACAGGGCTGTGGCGGCCCCGATGCCGCGACCGCCGCCGGTGACCAATAAAACGCGTTGTGTGGCTGTCATCGTGTCTCCAACGTGCAGGCCGCGCCTGCGCAAAATAGGTAGGATGCCGCCGAACGACAGCAGCTTTGCAACCGAAAAAGATAACACGACCGAAAGCCACCCATGTCCTTGACCATCGATTACTACCTGGCCCCGCAAAGTCCTTGGACTTACCTGGGCCACCAACGTCTGACGCACATGGCGCAAGCTCATGGCGCAAAAGTGCGCGTCAAGCCCGTGGACATTGGCGGACAAATTTTTCCGGCCAGCGGCGGTTTGCCCGTGGGGCAGCGTGCACCGCAACGGCAAGCCTATCGCTTGGTCGAATTGAAAAGGTTTTCAACCTTTCTCAAACTGCCTTTGAACCTGCACCCGAAGTTTTTCCCGGTGCCCGGTGACGATGCCTCGCGCCTGATCATTGCCGTCGACCAACGCGATGGGTCGGCAGCCGCCATGCGTTTGTGCGCTGCTTTGTTGGCAGTGGTCTGGGTGCAAGAGCGCAATTTGACCGATGCGGCGGTGTTGGCTGAAGTGCTGCACGAACAAGCCTTGCCTGGTGAGCGCTTGGCTCAATCGCAGCAAGCCGATGTGCAAGGGCTTTATCAGGCCTACACAGAAGAAGCCTTGAAGCTGGGTGTGTTTGGAGCGCCCACGTTTGTGGTGGAAGGTGAGTTGTTTTGGGGCCAAGACCGCTTGGACTTTTTAGAACGTCGCCTGCAACAAGGCTGAAGGAGAGGGCATGGGACAGTTGATTGATTTGCGTGCAGCTGACGGCCACCTGGGCGAAGCCTACGTGGCGCAACCCAAAGGCCCGCCGCGTGCTGCCATCGTCATCTTGCAAGAGATTTTTGGCGTCAACAAACACATCACCGCCGTCGCCGATGGTTTTGCCATGGCAGGTTTTTTCGCCATCGCCCCGGCCACGTTTTCAAGGTTGAAAAACGATGTGCACCTGGGCTACACGCCCGCTGACATTGCCCAAGGGCGCGCGTTGAAAAACCAAGCCGAAGCCCTGCCTGCACCCGGCGTCCTCGCCGATGTGCAAGCGGCGGTGGACCATGCTTCCAAAGCCGCCCATGGTTTGGTTGGTGTGGTCGGCTACTGTTGGGGCGGCTTGTTGACCTGGCGGGCTGCCGAGCAAGTCAGCGGCTTGAATGCCGCCGTTTGTTATTACGGTGGCGGCATGACGCTGCCGCCAGAACTGCATCGGCAAGCCAAGTGCCCGGTGTTGGCGCATTTTGGCGAGCAAGACAGCCTCATTCCGATGGACACGGTGCAAGCCTTCAAGCAAGCTCAGCCCGGCGTGGAGGTGCATGTGTACAACGCTGACCACGGTTTCAACTGCGACCACCGAGGCGCTTACAACGCCGAGGCCGCCGACTTGGCGCTCGAGCGCACGCTGGGCTTTTTCATCCAGCACCTGGGCGTGTAAACCTCAGGCTTCTTGGCACAATTTTTCGGCGGCGGCGATGGCGAAATAGGTGAGCACACCGTCGGCACCGGCGCGTTTGAAAGCCAACAAGCTCTCCAGCATGACGGCATCGTGGTCGAGCCAACCGTTTTGCGCGGCTGCCTTGAGCATGGCGTATTCGCCCGAGACTTGGTAGGCGAAGGTGGGCACCTTGAATTCGTCTTTGACGCGGCGAACGATGTCCAGGTAGGGCATGCCGGGCTTGACCATCACCATGTCTGCACCTT
>JBIIPF010000230.1:0-3417 GCA_044342755.1 Limnohabitans sp.
GTGCGGCCTTGCATGGCGGTTTCCAGCGCGGCCTGCACCATGCGTTCACTGTGGGCGTCCAAGGCGCTGGTGGCTTCGTCCAACAACAGCAGCGGCGGGTTCTTCAACATGGCGCGGGCAATGGCGATGCGCTGGCGTTGCCCACCCGACAAGCGCACACCACGCTCGCCCAAAAACGTGTCGTAGCCTTGCGGCAAATCGACGATGAATTCATCGGCAAACGCGGCTTTGGCAGCGGCCAACACCTCGTCGTCTGAAGCGTCGGGGCGGCCATAGCGGATGTTCTCCATGGCCGTGCCTGAAAAAATCACCGGCTCTTGAGGCACGATGCCAATGCGCGCGCGCAGGTCGTGCAAGGTCATCTCGTTGATGTTGACGCCGTCCAACACAATCTGGCCCGCTTGCGGGTCGTGAAAGCGCAGCAGCAAACCAAACAAGGTGGTTTTGCCAGCGCCACTGGGGCCGACCACTGCCACGGTTTGCCCGGGTTGAATGACGCCACTCAAGCCCGACAGCGCCAAGGTTTGCGGCCGCGAGGGGTAGTGGAAATTCAAGTTGTGCATCTCCACCGATGAGCCTTGCAAAGGCCAAGGCGCCACACGCGGCGCAGCCGGGGAGCGGATGTCCGAGCGGGTGTTCAAGAGTTCCATCAAGCGCTCGGTGGCACCGGCGGCACGCAGCAAATCGCCATACACCTCGCCCAACACGGCAAAGGCGCTGGCCAACAAAATCACATAGACCACGGTTTGGCCCAATTCGCCTGCGCTCATGGTGCCGTCGCGCACAGCCAGCGTGCCTTGGTACAAGCCCCACAACAGCGCAGCGCTGCTGGCCAAAATGATGAAGCCCACCAAGGCCGAGCGCGCGCGGGCGCGGCGCAAGGACGTGCTGACCGCTTGTTGGGTGGACGTGGTGAAACGCTGGGCTTCGCGGGTTTCAGCGGTGTAGCTTTGCACCACAGGGATGGCGTTGAGCACCTCGGCGGCCATGGCGCTGGCATCGGCCACGCGGTCTTGGCTGGCGCGCGAGAGCTTGCGCACCCGCCGTCCCAAGGTCATGCTGGGCCAAACCACCAGCACCAACAAGGCAATGACTTGCAGCATCAGCATCGGGTGGCTGTAGACCAGCATCAGCAAAGCGCCGATGCCCATCACCAAGTTGCGCAAACCCATCGAGAGCGATGAGCCGACCACGGTTTGCACCAGCGTCGTGTCGTTGGACAGGCGGGACAACACCTCGCCGGTTTGCGTGGTTTCAAAAAACGCCGGGCTTTGTTGCAGCACATGGCCATAGACGGCATTGCGCACATCGGCGGTGATGCGCTCGCCCAGCCAAGTGACGGTGTAAAAACGCAGCGATGAAAACACCGCCAGCGCCGCTGCCACCAAGAACAACTGGCCAAACTGACCGGCCAAACGCGCACCACTGTCAGGGCCGCTCAAGCCCTGGTCAATCAGCAGCCGCAGCGCCCACGGAAACGCCAGCGTGGTGCCCGCGGCCAGCAGCAAAAACAGCCCCGCCAAGGCGATGCGGCCTTTGTAGGGTTTGACAAAGGGCAGCAGGCCAGACAGGGATTGCGGGGAAGCGGTGGCAGGGGAGGGGGTGGTCATGGGATTCACAAGTGGGCTCATTGACTGAGCAAATCAATATAGGCCGCATAACTGTAAGTGCGGTTCTTTTTCAGGCCAGACAATTCTTTCACCATGCCTAACTCTTCCAACAACTTGATGGCAGCGCTGGCGGTTGGGAAAGTTGTTTCCAAAATTTTGCACACCCGATCGACGGTGAATCGGGGCATGGTGGGAAGCAACTCAAACAAGCGGTAACTGATGGCATTGGCTTTGGGATGGGCCAACAACCGCTTTCTGTCGTTGGTGACCAAACTGGCCACCGCGACAACCGCGGTCTCGGATTGGTGCGCGGCACTTTGCACAGCTTCCAAGAAAAATTGAACCCAAGCTTCCCAGTCGCCTTCGGTCCGAATGCACGACAAGCGCCGGTAGTACTCCGACTGGTGTTGTTTCAAAAAACCACTGAGGTACATCAAGGGCTCAGGCAAGAGTTGCCAATGCTCCAGCAAGATGGCAATGAGCAATCGGCCAATGCGGCCATTGCCATCCAAGTAGGGATGAATGGTTTCAAATTGGGCATGCACCAAGGCAATCCGAACAAGCACGGGCAGGTCTGGTTTATCTGCATGGATGTAGCGTTCCAGATCGGCCAACAAGCTTGGTACCTGATCCGCAGGCGGCGGCACAAACACGGCTGTGCCTGGGCGCGACCCGCCGATCCAGTTTTGAGATCTGCGCAACTCGCCGGGTTGTTTGCCTGTGCCCCGCACCCCGTTGAGCAGCAAGCGATGGGCTTCACTCAGCATACGCACACTGATGGGCAAGCCGGTATCGCTGCGCAGTTGTTCTTGGGCCCAGTTAAAAGCCTGCAGGTAGTTGGTCACTTCTTCCACATCATCCGTGTTGGAAATGGCCAAACCAGCTTCCTCATCAAACAAGTCGATCAACGTCGCTTGAGTCCCTTCAATCTGGGATGTCAACAAGGCTTCTTTGCGGATGGCGCTGTAGAGCAACCATTCGACCGAGGGAACCAAACCCGCCACCGCTGAGAGGCGTTGCAAGGCCGTCAAGGCTTCTTCATTCAAACGTGCCCAGACGGCAGGATCGAGCGCAGGCTCGGCAGGGGGCAAGCCATGCGGAATAAATGCTTTGACAGGCTCACCTTGGGTGGTGGTGATGGCATAGGTGCCAGTGATGCGGGACATATGAAAGCAGGCTTTGATTCGATGCCGCCATATTAAAGAATTTTTTAATATGCGTCAATCATTTTAAAGTCAACTTTAATTTGTAAAAACTGCCAGCATTGTCATGGTTTATTGATTTCAAGGTGAACGGCTACTTGCATCACTCGGGTTATGGGCATGCCAACCGCTAAGATGCCCCATCCATGAACGGCTACGTATCAGATAAAACACCACAAACCGGTGCACACCCCTGTGGTGAGCTGAATCAGGCCGTCTATCAGGCTGCCCAGCAAAAACAGCGGCAGCAACACATAAGCGCCAATCCAAAATCCCGCCTGCCAGGTGTAGCGCGGCTCGGCAATCCGGTGGCCCATGACGGTTTCCAGTTTTTGGCGTTTGAACAGTCGTTTCAACATGCGCGCATCCTAACCAATTGGATCGTGGCGACATGAAAGTGCAATGGGACGGCCACGACATGGTCACATGGGACCAAGCCCACGCCCAAGCGGCAGGGGCTTTGCAGCAAGACTGGGCCTATGGCTCCACCCGCGTGGCTATGGGTTCCTCGGTGTTGCGTGCGGTGGTCCATGCCGATGGTGCACCTGTGGCGATGGCGCAGTTCATCGTGCGTCGCTTTGGCCGCTGGGCTGGTTTTGCGCTGT
>JBIIPF010000231.1:0-3415 GCA_044342755.1 Limnohabitans sp.
GGCGGCCGCCGAGGGTGTGCGCTGGACCAGTGGCGGCAGCGGCGACTTCGAGGTGGAAACCATCACCCAAGACAAGCGCGGCACCCACATCATTTTGCATTTGCGCGATGACGCCGAAGAGTTTTTGAGCAACTGGAAAATCAAAAGCATCATCGGCAAATACGCCGACCACATCGCCCTGCCCATTCTGATGCGCAAGGAAGAATGGAAAGAAGGCGAGAACGAGCAGCCCGGTGAAATGGTGGTGACCGACGAATGGGAAACCGTCAACAAAGCCTCTGCCTTGTGGACCCGCCCGAAAAAGGACATCAGCGCCGAGCAGCACGCCGAGTTTTACAAAGCCATCAGCCACGACTTCGAGCCACCCCTGGCTTGGAGCCACAACAAGGTGGAAGGCAGCACCGAATACACCCAACTGCTGTACCTGCCCAGCAAAGCACCGTTTGATTTGTGGAACCGCGACAAAAAAGGCGGCATCAAGCTGTATGTGAAACGCGTGTTCATCATGGACGACGCCGAAGCCTTGCTGCCCACCTACCTGCGCTTTGTCAAAGGCGTGGTCGATTCAGCCGACCTGCCCCTGAACGTGAGCCGCGAATTGCTGCAAGAAAGCCGCGATGTGAAAGCCATCCGCGAGGGCAACACCCGCCGCGTGCTGTCGATGCTGGAAGACCTGGCCAAGCATGACGCGCCCGCTGCCGACGCCAGCGACGACGACAAACAAGACGCTGGTAAGTTCACCAAGTTCTACGCCGACTTTGGCGCGGTCTTGAAAGAAGGCTTGGGCGAAGACTTTGCCAACAAAGACAAGATCGCCAAGCTGCTGCGCTTTGCAAGCTCCACCACCGACACCGTGAGCGTGGGTTTGGCCGATTACAAAGCGCGCATGAAAGAAGGCCAAGAAGCGATTTTTTACATCACCGCCGACAGCTTGGCTGCTGCCAAAAACAGCCCGCAACTCGAGGTGTTTCGCAAAAAAGGCATCGAAGTGCTGCTGATGTCCGACCGCGTGGACGAATGGGCGCTGAGCTTTCTCAACGAATTTGACGGCACACCGCTGCAAAGCGTGGCCAAAGGCGCGTTTGATTTGGGCAAGCTGCAAGACGAGGCCGAGAAAAAAGCCGCTGAAGAAGCCGCCGAAACCTTCAAACCCCTGCTGGCCAAACTGAAAGAGGCTTTGAAAGACAAAGCGGACGATGTGCGCATCACCAGCCGCTTGGTCGATTCCCCCGCTTGTTTGGTGGTGAAAGACGACGCCATGTCCTTGCAACTGGCGCGCATGCTCAAACAAGCGGGTCAAAACGCGCCCGAGAGCAAGCCCATCTTGGAGGTCAACCCCGAGCATCCGTTGGTGAAAAAGCTCGACACGCCTGAGGGCCACATTCACTTTCACGACCTGGCGCACATCGTGTTTGACCAAGCCCTGCTGGCTGAAGGCGGCCTGCCGGCTGACCCAGCGGCGTATGTGAAGCGGGTGAATGCGTTGCTGGTTTAAGTTTTAAACCGCTTGCATTTATTGATATATGCATCAATAATTCAAAATATCGGAATTTAATTGATGTATATATCAAATGAAAACACTTCAAGAGCTTGGTGATTCCATCGCCGCCCGGCGCAAGCAACTTGGGTTGCAGCAGCGCGAGGTAGCAGCATTGGCGGGCATCACCGCCGAGTCTTTGTCGCGGTTTGAACGCGGCCGCAGCGCTGAATTTGGAGCTCGCAAATTATTGGCCGTCCTGGCCGTCCTTGGCGCAGAACTGGAAGTGGTCCATGAGGGCCAGGCTGGCAATTTGGATGAACTGCGCCTTGAACGTGCTCAAAACACGCCCACCTCTGGAGTCTTTTGATGCAACTCTCGGTCTACGTGCTTGGACGAGAAGTAGCCACACTGGCGCAATCGGGTGATTTCAAAAGTGTGTTGTCCTACCACCCGGGAACAGCAGATGACGACTTCGTCTCGCTCACCATGCCGGTTCGCATTGAGAGTTATGTGTGGGACGACCAGTTGCCGCCGGTGCTGCAAATGAATTTGCCCGAAGGCTATTTGCTGCAAGTTTTGCAAGAACAGTTTGGCCCCCACATCGGAGCCCATCCCATCGCCTTGCTGTCAGTCGTCGGGCGCAACATGGTGGGACGTCTGCAGGTAGCAACTCCGGGGGCCGAACTTCAGATGCCCGCGCAAGCCTTTGAAGTCGCTACGTTGCTCAAGGGTGACAATTCTGAAGCGGCCTTTGCTGAACTGGTTCGCACCCATGCCACCAGTGGCGTTTCAGGGATGGTGCCCAAATTTTTAGATACCCTCTCGCCCGCCTCTGATCTGCTGTCACCGCATCCCAAAGCCAGCCTGATCACCCAACGCCACATCATCAAGGGCTCTAGCGCCAAGCTGCCTTTTGTGGCCTTGAACGAACATCTGTGCATGCAAGTGGTTAGGCGTGTCATGCCGACTGCGAAAACCGAGGTCTCCGACGATGGTCAAGCCCTGGTCGTTCATCGATTTGACGTTGATGCGCAAGGCCAAGCACATTGGGGCATGGAAGATTTCTGCAGCTTGCTGGGCCTGCGCTCGTCCGCCAAGTACAACACCACCTGGGAGCGCATCGCCAAAGCCATTCGCAACCATGTGCCTGGCCCGCAAAGAATGGAAACTTTTCGCCAGTTGGCTTGGACCCTGCTGCTGACCTACGCCCTGCGCAATGCCGATTGCCACGCCAAAAACATCGCACTTCTCTATACCAACCGAGGCGATGTGCATTTGTCCCCCGCCTACGACATGCTCACGACCCATGTTTATGCAGGCTTTGCCAACAACCCGCCCGCCATTGAATTCATGGGTAAAAAAACATGGCTGCCTGGCAAGCATCTGCAAAAGTTCATCGTCAACTGCTTTGGTATTCCACTCAAAGAACAACGCTTGATGGTGCAAGCGATCAGCGACGCCGTGTCGGAAGTGGGTCGTGAAGTGCGTCAAGCCATGACCGAACATCCGGGCTTCAAAGATATCGGACAACGCATGCTGCATTGTTGGACAGAAGGTGTCCAAGGACTGCGAGATGAACGGGTTTATGCCTTGCAGCCCTGATCGACAAACTGCGTCCACAGGTGTTCAGCTTGGGATTCTTGCGGTAAGGCCTGCCTTCAAGCCATCGCTTTTTCATTACTGATTTTTCATACTTGCTTTTTCATACCAACCCAAGCATACTAATGCTTTCAACAAACAAGGTTTGACATGGAAACCCAAGACATCACCCTTGCCGAGCGTGGGCAAATCGTGATTCCCAAGGAGGCCCGCGACGCCTTGGGGCTCAAACCAGGTGCCAAGCTGCAAATCAGCTTGGACGGTCACAAGCTGGTGGTTGAAAAAAAAGTGGCTTTGGACCTGAGCCGCTGGGTAGGAAAGGCTGTGGATGACGGC
>JBIIPF010000232.1:0-3405 GCA_044342755.1 Limnohabitans sp.
CGTCCCAAGCCCAGACGCGGCTTCCTCGGCCACCTGGGAATCGCAAGTGGTGGTGCAAGGCATGCATTGCGCCGCTTGTGCCTTGAATGTTGAGGCCGCTTTGTGTTCGGTGCCCGGTGTCAAACACGCCACGGTCAACGGTGCCACGCACCGCGCCCAAATCACCTGGTCGGCGCACGAAGTGCGTCCGTCGCAATGGCTCGATGCTTTGTCCCGAGCCGGTTACCAGGCCGTGCCCGCCAACGATTTTGTGTCGCGCCAAGCCGGTCAAGCCCAAGTGCGTCAACAACTCTGGCGTTGGTTGGTAGCGGGCCTGTGCATGATGCAAGTCATGATGTACGCCTGGCCGGTGTACGTGGCCGAGCCCGGTGACATTGCGCCCAACATGTTGTCCTTGTTGAAGTGGGCCTCTTGGGTGCTCACCTTGCCGGTGATGTTTTTCGCCACCGACGTTTTCACCAAGGCCGCGTGGCGTGATTTGAAGCATGGGCGCATCAGCATGGACTTGCCCGTGGCCTTGGGCATCTGGGTCACCTTCATTGTCAGTTCTGCTGCTGTGTTCGACCCCGATGGCTTGCTCGGCCGCGAGGTGTATTTCGACTCGCTCACCATGTTTGTGTTTTTCTTGCTCACCGGGCGTTGGTTGGAAACCCGCTTGCGTGAACGCACGGCGGGTTCCTTGGAGGCCTTGATCAACCGCTTGCCGCAAAGTGTGCAACGCCAAACCAAGCAGGGTGGATTGGAAACCGTGGCCCTGCATCAACTGCGTGTGGGCGATGTGCTGCAAGTGCATCCAGGCGAGGTGTTTGCCGCCGATGGCGAGCTGTTGCAAGGCCACACTTGGGTGGAAGAAGCGTTGCTCACTGGTGAATCTGCACCGCTAGAACGCCATGCCGGTGACACGCTGATGGCCGGCTCGCACAACTTGCGCGAAACCATCCAGATGAAAGTGCTGCGTCTGGGTGAACACACCCGCTATGCAGACATTGTGCGCCTGATGCAAAGTGCCTCGCTGCACAAACCGCGCTTGGCCGCTTTGGCCGACAGCGTGGCGAAACCTTTTTTGGCGGCCGTGTTGTTGGCCGCTGGTTTGAGTGCTGCACTGGCTTGGTCCACGTCGCCAGGGCACGCACTCATGGTGGCGGTGTCGGTGCTCATCGTCACTTGTCCTTGCGCTTTGTCCTTGGCCACGCCGGCTGCCATGTTGGCGGCTGCCGGGCGATTGGCGCGACAAGGCGTGTTGTTGCGCAATGTCCAGTCTTTGGAAGGTTTGGCGCAAGTGGATGCGGTGGTGTTTGACAAAACCGGCACGCTCACCGAAGACCGCATGGTTTTGCAAACCCTGATCACACCTCAGGGTGTATGGCATTTGAATGATGCGGCCAGCCCGTTGCCATCGGCGGTGTTGAAGTTGGCCGCGAGTTTGGCGCGTCATTCGGTCCATCCTTTTTCGCGCGCCGTGGCGCAGTTGTGGCCGCAGACAGAGGACTGCTTGCCCATGCAAGCGGTGCAAGAAGAAGTGGGGCAGGGCGTGTCGGGTCGCGTCGTGAACGACCAAGGTCAAGCCGTGCGCGAACTGCGTTTGGGTGCTTTGGCGTTTTGCCAAAGCGGTCAGGCGCCATGTTTGGTGCCGCTCAAGGCCTTGACCGCACAAGTGCATTTGTGCGATGACAACGGTTGGCTGGCCTCCTTTGAATTCCTAGAGCGTTTGCGCGACGACGCGGTGCAAAGCCTGCAAGCGCTGCAAGACCAAGGCTTGAAGCTGTTTCTGTTGTCGGGCGACACAGCCGCCGCGGTGGACCGCATTGCCAACCGTTTGCAATGGCCCCAAGCGCAGGTGCAAGCGCGTTGCTCCCCGGAAGGCAAGCTGCAGTTTGTCAAGAAGTTGCAAGCCCAGGGTCTGCATGTGGCCATGGTGGGTGATGGTTTCAATGACATGCCGGTGTTGGCCGGGGCCCATGTGTCATTTGCTTTTGGTGAGGCGGTGCCCTTGGCACAGGCCCGCTCGGATGTGGTGGTGCAAGGCCACCACCTGATGGCGGTTGCCGACACCCTGGCCTTGGCCCAACGCACGCAAACGGTGGTGCGGCACAACCTGATCTGGGCTGCAACCTACAACGCGGTGTGTGTGCCTTTGGCCTTCATGGGCTACTTGCCCCCATGGTTGGCCGGTTTGGGCATGGCGCTCAGTTCACTCGTTGTGGTCTTGTATTCGTTGCAGTTGGCAAGGCCACCTCGAACGAACACCTTGGCAACACAAAAGGGCTGACATGGACATTTTGTATTTGCTCATTCCTTTGTCGGTGGTTTTGGTTTTGTTCGTGTTGATCGCGCTGTGGTGGGCCGTTCACAAAGGGCAATTCGAAGCGATGGAAGGCGAGGGCGAACGAATTCTTCGCACCGATTGACCTAGGTCAAACCAAACAAGCAGACCCGATCTGATACTGAGGACAGATACGTGAAAGGCAGCTCATGAGTTCTTCATTACAAAACAATTACAGCGACACCGTGGTCAGGCAATTCGCCATCATGACCGTGGTTTGGGGCGTGGTGGGCATGTTGGTCGGCTTGATCATCGCCGCTCAACTCGCATGGCCCGAGCTGAATTTCGGCATTCCGTGGCTCAGCTACGGTCGCCTGCGCCCCTTGCACACCAATGCGGTGATTTTTGCGTTTGGCGGCTCGGCTTTGTTTGCCTCGACCTATTACGTGGTGCAACGCACCGGTCAAACACGTTTGTTCGCACCGGGCTTGGCGGCCTTCACCTTCTGGGGTTGGACCTTGGTCATCGTGGCCGCTGCCATCAGCTTGCCGCTGGGCTACACCACCGGCAAAGAGTATGCCGAGTTGGAGTGGCCGATTGACATCTTGATCACCTTGGTCTGGGTGTCGTTTGCCATTGTGTTTTTCGGCACCATTGCCAAGCGCAAGGTCAAACACATTTATGTGGCCAATTGGTTCTTCGGTGCCTTCATCCTCACGGTGGCGGTGCTGCACTTGGTCAACAGTGCTGAAATCCCAGCCGGTTGGATGAAGTCCTACTCCGTGTATGCCGGTGTGCAAGACGCCATGGTGCAGTGGTGGTATGGCCACAACGCGGTGGGCTTTTTTCTCACCGCTGGTTTCTTGGGGATGATGTATTACTTCGTGCCCAAGCAAGCCGAACGCCCTGTGTACTCCTACCGCTTGTCGATCGTGCACTTTTGGGCCTTGATCTTCACCTACATGTGGGCTGGCCCGCACCATTTGCACTACACCGCATTGCCCGATTGGACACAGTCTTTGGGCATGGTGTTCTCGCTCATTTTGTTGGCACCCAGCTGGGGCGGCATGATCAACGGCGTCATGACCTTGTCGGGCGCTTGGCACAAATTGCGCGACGACCCTGTATTGCGTTTCATGATA
>JBIIPF010000233.1:0-3395 GCA_044342755.1 Limnohabitans sp.
GGGGCGGCCGAAGGCCCCATTTAAGGCTTGCTGCCAATCAAGGCTTGTCGCAAAGTCGGGGCGGAGGTTTTGGGCGACAGCCAGATACCGAAAAAAAGCCGCGCAAATTCGGCATCGGCGATTTCACCCACAGGCTTTCCGTTGTGCCAAAACGCAGCGGATTGACCCACGCGGTGCACGCCAAGCAAGCGGTCGCCTTTGCGCACATTTGGAAAAACCCGCTGCATTTCTTTCATCCATGCTTGTTCTTGCGCCTTGCCAAAGCTTGCCAAGCCGCGCATTTCCTGCACAGTGCGTTTGGCAATGTCTTGGCTGGAAAAGTCCCGCAGGTAGCGCAACTCCAAGGCCAAGCTTTGGTTCTCAGAGAAGGCGGGATTGAAATCAGGCGCGGTCCACAAACTGGCGTCATACACATCAAAGCCCCAAAGCGAAAAACGAGATTGGGCTCGAAACACCAGCGCTTGGTCCAGCTTGTTCAGGTCGGCTGGCAAGGACGGCGTCCCTTGGATGCTCGCGGGTTGGGGGGTGTTGGCCCGGGCCCCGGGGGTCGTCCAGAACAAGAAGCCAACAACCAAACCCCAGGCCAGCAGCCAACCAAGGGCAGCTGCACGGCGCAAGGGCAAGACCCCATCAGGCGTCATGTGGCGTCCCTTGAACGTGGTGCCAACACCGACATGGTCAGGCGCGACACGCAACTGATGCGACCTTCGTCGTCCGTCATGTCGATCTGCCACACCTGGGTGCTGCGCCCGATGTGCACGGGCCGCGCGATGCCCGTCACCCAACCGCTGGCCACGCCCCGAATGTGGTTGGCATTGATGTCCAAGCCCACTGCGCGGTGGTCTATCGGGCACGAATAAAAAGCGCCACAAGAGCCCAGTGTTTCAGCCAGCACGACGCTGGCGCCACCATGAATCACGCCATAGGGTTGGCGGGTGCGGTGGTCCACCGGCAGGCGCCCGCGAATGAAATCAGGGCCAACTTCGAGAAACTCCATGCCCAGGCTTTCGCAAGCCGTTTGGTGATGGCTTTCGGTGAGGATTTGAATGCTGATGGGTTTGGTCCAAATGGCCATGGGTCGCCTGTCTGAAAATCAGTCCGCATCTTAGGGGCAACGCGCAGGCCCAGCACGGTGCAAGGCTGATAACCTCTGCGGCATGAACGCCGCCCACACCAATCCCCCTTTTGTGCCGCAACTCCGCCTCTACCAGCAGTGGCTGGCCGAGCACCGTGGCCTGCATTTCGACAACTACCCAGCCCTGTGGCATTGGTCGGTCACCCACATCGAAGACTTTTGGCAATCCGCTTGGGATTACCTGGACTTGCAGTCACCGACGCCGCACAGCGTGGTGCTCGAGCGCAACGTCATGCCGGGTGCGCGTTGGTTTGTGGGGGCTCAAGTGAACTACGCCCAACAGGTGCTGCGCCATGTCGATGCCGCCCATGCCGCGGGCATGCCCGCCATCATCAGCAACAACGAACGCGGCCAACGCCGCGAGCTGTCTTGGCCCGAGATGAAACGCCAAGTGGCGGCGCTGGCGCTGCATTTGCAAGCCCAAGGTGTGCAAGCCGGCGACCGTGTCGCGGCCTACCTGCCCAACATCCCTGAAACCATGGTGGCGTTTTTGGCGGTGGTGAGTGTGGGGGGCATTTGGAGCGTGTGCGCGCCCGACATGGGCACCAACGCCGTGGTGGACCGGTTCAAACAAATCACGCCCAAGGTCTTGATCGGGGTCGATGGCGTCACCTACGGCGGCAAAGACCTCGAGCGCATCAGCGTGGTGGGTGAATTGCGCGCGGCCTTGCCCAGCGTCGAACACGTGGTGCTCTATCAAAACCTGGGCGGCCAAGCCGCCTTGGCCGACAGCACCGATTGGGCCTCCTTGATGCAGCGCAACGACACCGCCACCCAAGCGTTCGAGCCGCTGTGGATGCCGTTCAACCACCCGTTGTGGATCGTCTATTCCAGCGGCACCACCGGCTTGCCCAAACCCTTGGTGCACGACCACGGCGGCACGCTGGTCAATGGCATGACGCACAAAAACCTGCATTACGACGTGGCTTGCAGTTACGAGCCCAACTCCTGGGGCGAGCGCTTCATTTGGTACAGCTCCACCGGCTGGGTCATGTGGAACGCGCAGCTCAGCGGTTTGCTCAGCGGCACCACCTGCGTGATTTACGACGGCAACCCCGGCGGCTCCAAAGACAAGCCCGATTGGGGCGTGTTGTGGCGTTATGCCGCGCAAGAAAAGGTGACGTTTTTTGGCGGCGGCGCGGCCTACTACAGCAACTGCATGAAAGCGGGCGTGGACCTGGGCAGCATTCCCGGCTTGCAGCAAATCCGCGCCTTGGGCGCCACTGGCTCGCCCTTGAGTCCCGAGGTGCAGCAATGGGGCACGGCGCAATTCCAGCAGGTCTATGCCCAAGCAGGCGAAGCGCGCCCCGATATTTGGTGGTGCAATATTTCGGGCGGCACTGACGCCGGTGCCTATGTGGGCGGGCACCGCGACCTGCCCATGGTGCCCGGCGAGATGCAATGCCGCATGCTGGGTGTGTCGGTGCAGGCGTTCAACCAGCAAGGCCAACCCGTCATTGACGAGGTGGGCGAGCTGGTGGTGACCCAACCCCTGCCCTGCATGCCGCCCTTCTTCTGGGGCGACACCGACAACCAGCGCTATTTGGGCAGTTATTTCGACACCTACCCCGCTGGTGTGGGCCGCCAACCCGGCGGTGGTGACCTGAGCGCAGATGCTGGCGCGGTTTGGCGACACGGCGATTGGCTGAAGATCACCCCCGAAGGCCGCGCCATCATTTACGGGCGCAGCGACGCCACCATCAACCGCCACGGTTTGCGCATGGGCACCAGCGAGTTGTACAGCGCGGTCGAAGCCCTGCCCGAGGTGATGGACAGCATGGTGGTCGATCTGGAGTACCTGGGCAAAGACAGTTACATGCCCCTGTTTGTGGTGCTGCGTGAAGGCTTGCAACTGAACGATGACTTGCGCGCTCGCTTGAACGCGGCCATTCGCACCGCGCTCAGTCCGCGTTTTTTACCCGACGAGATCTTCCAAGTGACCGAAATTCCGCGCACCTTGTCGGGCAAAAAACAAGAGCTGCCGATCAAGAAACTGATGCTCGGCCAGCCGCTGGAGAAAGTGCTGAACAAAGACGCCATGGCCAACCCCGGCTGCTTGGACTGGTATGTGGCGATGGCGCAAAGGCACTTGGCGCGGGTTTGAGCAAGCCCCACGCAAAACCCCGCAACCCCAACAATCTCAGGGCCAAACTTTCTCAAATCCACCACCAAGCCAAGCCGTTTAACATCTCTGTTTGATCAGTGCACAGACAACCGGAGTATTCATGGCCAAGACCGCATTCCACTGGGACGACCCGTT
>JBIIPF010000023.1:0-13359 GCA_044342755.1 Limnohabitans sp.
CACTGGTACACCAAGCCTCGAACCTGCACTTGCTCACCTTGGTGGTTGGCATCGCAGCCACGGTGTTTTTGTTTTGGGTGCGCAAGGGCTTGAAGCCTTTGCTCATTTCTGCGGGTTTGAAACCTCAGCTGGCCGATGTGCTGGCCAAAGCCGGACCGGTGGCGGCGATTGCCTTGACCACGGTCTTGGCCTGGGGCTTGGATTGGCAAAGCCAAGGCATGAAACTGGTGGGCACGGTGCCACAGGGCCTGCCGCCCCTCACCGCACCGTTGTGGGATTGGGCGCTCTGGCAAAAACTCTTGGTGCCGGCCCTCCTGATCAGCGTGGTCGGTTTTGTGGAGTCGGTGTCGGTGGGTCAAACCTTGGCCGCCAAACGCCGCCAACGCATTGAACCCGACCAAGAGTTGGTGGCCTTGGGTGCCAGCAATTTGTCAGCCGCTTTCACAGGCGGCTTTCCTGTCACGGGTGGTTTTGCACGCTCGGTGGTCAACTTTGATGCTGGTGCGGTCACGCCAGCAGCGGGGGTTTACACCGCGGTGGGCATCACCTTGGCCTCTTTGTTCTTGACGCCCGCATTGTTTTATTTGCCGCAAGCCACCTTGGCCGCCACCATCGTGGTGGCCGTGTTGTCGCTGGTGGACTTCAGCATTTTGAAATCCACTTGGCGCTTTTCCAAACTCGACTTCATCGCCGTGGCCACCACCTTGTTGGCCACGCTGCTGGTGGGTGTGGAAAGCGGCTTGGTCATGGGTGTGGTGGTGTCTTTGGCGCTGTTTTTGTTCCGTGCCAGTCGGCCCCACATTGCCACGGTGGGCTTGGTGCCCGGCACCGAGTATTTCCGCAATGTGCTGCGCCACGACGTGTTGGTGAGTCCCAAGTTGGTGTGCCTGCGGGTCGATGCCAGCATGTTCTTTGCCAATGCACGGGGTGTGGAAGACCGCATCAACGCCGAGGTGGCATCGCGCCCTGAACTCGAACACGTGTTGTTGCAATGCTCGGCGGTGAACGACATTGACGCCAGTGCCCTGGAAAGCTTGGAAGCGATCGCCAGTCGCCTGAAGGACTCAGGCATTGCCCTGCACTTCTCGGAAATCAAAGGGCCGGTGATGGACAAGCTCAACACCACGCATTTCCTTGAGCATTTGCACGGCCAGGTGTTTTTAACCAACTACCAAGCCATCCAAGCCTTGACGCCCGACATCATTCAGGCGCATTGAAGCCTTGATGACTCCTATTGGTCATGGCATCTCATGGTGGGCGGCGGCGGCGGCGCTGTCCGGTTTGGGCATGGCCATGCTGTACCCCAACCTGAGCGCGGCAGTGGTCGATCATGCAGCACCAGCTTGGCGTGCCTCGGCCATTGGCATCTATCGCTTTTGGCGCGACATCGGCTATGCCGTGGGCGCGGCTGGCATCGGCATGGTGGCCTTCGCCACGGGTCATCTTGAAAGTAGTTTTGGCTTTGTTGCCACCAGCATGTTCATGTCGGCGGCTTACTTGGCTTGGCGTGGACAAGAACCTGATGTTGGCCCCAAACAAAGCTTGCATTTCCACGGTATCGGTGTGAAAGACTGACACCGCAGAACGTTTGGGGGTTACTTGCCGCCAGGGTCCAACGAGAGAATGCGGAAGATTTGTTCACTGGAGATCCTTGTTTTGTGTGTGAATCTTCAGTGTGAATGAATGACAGTAATCAAGCTTGATGCACATCAAGCAAATCAGGATCAAAGCATTTAATTTGCTAAAGTCGTCCAAAATGATAATTCCAAGGGAAAGCATGGGCGATTACACCAACATGTCGGGCTACTACGACGTCATCATGACCTCGGGCTATTACGACTATAAAAAAATAGTAGACAGTCTCACCTCCCACGGACCCCAGCTCAATATCTTGGAAATTGGCTGTGGTACCGGTTTGATCTTGGAAGAGTTGGCCAAACGCCAGCCCGATATGCCCATCACCGGCATTGACTTGACTGGCCCGATGTTGTCGATTGCACAAAAGCGCTTGGCGCCCTTTGCCACCATTTCCCTGTTGCAGCAGAACATTTGCGAACTGACGCTGGACGTGCAGCACGAACTCGCGTTTTCCTACGGTGGCGTTTGGTATTTTGTGATTGATAGCGACAAAGAGCCCTTCATGGTGAGCCACATTGCGGATGAAGAAGCCAACCGAAGGGGCTTTGAGCGTTTGTCCGCGCACATGGCACCTGGTGGCACTTTGCTGCTGGGCATCCAAGGCCCGCACCACGACTACGAAACCACCATTTCCAATGGCATGGCTTATTCGCAAAAAATCGACCCCACACCCATTGGCTTCACCAAGCACTATTACTTGAAAGACGGCGCGCAAACTGTGATGGACCAAACCGTGCATTACCGCACCTACACCTTTGACGAGGCCCAGGCCTTGATGCGCGGCTTTGGGTTTGAGTACGTGAACCAGCCTGATGCGCACAAGATGTTTTTGCAATTCAGAAAAGTGGCCGCATGAGTGCCCTGCCCCGCATATTTTTCATTGGTGTGGGCAACATGGGCAACCCCATGGCGGCCAATTTGCTCAAAGCTGGTTATGCACTGACCGTGCACGACATCAGCCCCGACAAGGCGCAAAACCTTTTAAACCAAGGCGCGGTCTGGGCCGACAGCATTGCAGCCGGATGCACCCATGCAGATGTGGTGATGGCCTCCTTACCCGGCCCGCCTCAAGTGCGCGAGGTGATGTTGGGCGAGCAAGGCGTGCTGGCCCATGCCAAGCGCGGCGCCACCATCATCGACACCTCCACCAGCGCCGTTGAATTGGTGCAAGAACTGGTGGTCTTGGCACACAGCAAAGGCCTGGGCTTTTTGGAAGCGCCTGTCACCAACGCGGTGGACATGGCGGCCTTGGGTCGTTTGTCCATTTTTGTGGGCGGTGAGCAAGCGCTGTTTGAACAACACCAAGCCTTGTTCGAGGTCATTGGCGAAAAAATCTTCCACGTGGGTGCACCGGGCAACGGGGCGACCATCAAACTGCTGACGAACTTGCTGTGGTTTGTAAGCGCCGCCGCCATCGGCGAAGGTTTGATGCTCGGTGCCAAAGCCGGCATCCCGCTGCACACGGTATGGGAAGCCATCAAGTCCAGCGCCGGCAACAGTTGGGTCGCCGAGCACGATGTGCCCAGCATTTTTGCCGGTCATTACGATCCAAGTTTTTCACTGGCCTTGTGCTGTAAAGATTTGGGTTTGATCAATCAGATTGCCAACAAGCAGGGCTACGAATTGCCCATGGGCAGCAAAGCGCAAGCCTTGTTTCAAGAGGCGATGCAAACCTACGGCCCCGACGCCGCCGAGTTACATGTGGTGAAGTTGCTGGAAGAACGGGTGGGACACCTGCTGCGCCCATGAACCAACAACGCCGTTTACTGGCCGAAGCGCACAAGCACATGCCGCAAGGCGTGGCCGAGAACTACCGCTATTGGGGCGAGGACCGCACTGTGTTTGTGGCCCATGCCCTAGGCTGCACCCTGACCGATGAAGATGGCCGCGACTTTGTTGATTTCCGTTTGGGCTACGGGCCGATCATCTTGGGCTACCGCGATGCCCGAGTGGACAAGGCCGTCATCGAACAAATCACACAGCGCGGCACCCTCACTGGCTTTGCCAGCGAACTCGACACCTTGGTGGTGAAACAAATCAAAGCGCTGTGCCCGCAGATCGACAAAGTGCGGTTTGCCAATTCGGGGACCGAGGCCGTGATGGGTGCAGTGCGCACCGCTCGTGGTTTCACCAAGCGGGACCGCATCGCCATCGTCGAAGGTTCGTTCCACGGCTTGTATGACGAGATGATGTGGAAGTCGGACATTGAGCATTGGGACCCCAGGGGCAGCATCCCGCCGCAAGTGATTCCCTTTGGCGTGGGCGTACCCGAGCGCAGCCGCGAGCTGCTCAGCATCATCAGTCACAACGACTTTGACGCTTTAGAGAATCTCTTCCAATCCCAGGGCGAGCAACTGGCCTGCGTGGTGTTGGAGCCCATCATTGGCAATGCAGGCAGTGTCTCGGCCAGCCAAGCCTGGTTGCAACGCTTGCGCGACCTGTGCACCCAGCACGGCACGCTGTTGATCATGGACGAGGTGAAGTCGGGCTTTCGAGTGGCCAAGGGCGGTGCCCAATCGTTGTACGGCATTTATGGCGACTTGAGCACCTATGCCAAAGCGATGGGCAATGGCTATGCGGTGGCGGCCTTTGGTGGCCGTGCCGAGGTGATGGACGTGGTGGGCTCGGGACCGGGTGCTGTGGTGCACGGTGGCACCTATACCGGCAATTTGGTGGGCTTGAGCGCGGCCCACAAAACGCTGGACATCTTGAGCCACACCGACGCCCTGCAAACCATCAACCAAACGGGTGAACGCTTGCAAGCCTTGCTGGGCCGGGTCTTCACCGCAGCTGGTGTGGAACACGCCTTCGCGGGTCCACCGGCCATGTTTGGCATCCACTTCAGTGCATCGGTACCTACCAACTACCGAGACTGGCGCAAGACCAACAGTGCGCTTTACAACCGCTTTGCTTGGGGTTTGATTGACCGCGGCTTCATGTTGGAGCCCGATTCACGCGAGCCGTGGTTTGTCTGCGAAGCACATCAGCACATGGACTTTGGCCAGTTGGAAGACATGGCGTCAGACGCGATGAAGGCCGCACTCAGCCAGGCTTGATGCATTGGCTTTGCACGCCCTGCATTTGTCCGAGCAATACAAAACCTGCTCCCAGTTTTTCGCCCAGGCTTTGCGCCAGGTCATCTCACGCCCACAGGTTTTGCACGGTTTGCTGGGCAGGCTTTGCTTGTTGCCTTTGAAGCTGGTTTGCGCCTTGGTCATGGGGTCCCCATTGTGTGCTGGGCGCCTTACCAAGCATGCATCTCATTCACGGGAAAGCGTTTGTCTTTCACCGCGTTGACGAAGGCTTGCATCGCACCCAAGATGGTGCCGGACTCTTTCATGAAGTTGTGCGCAAACTTGGGCACCTTACCTTGGGTCACACCCAGCATGTCGTGCAGCACCAAAATCTGCCCCGCAGTATCCACACCCGCACCAATGCCGATGGTGGCGCAGCTGGTCAAGGCCTTGGTGATCTTGGCCGACAGCACAGCCGGCACCATCTCCAACACCATGGCTTGCGCACCTGCGTTTTGCAATTGCAGCGCGTCTTGCATGAGTTGTTCAGCACCGCTGTCGGTGCGGCCTTGCACCCGGTAGCCGCCCAAGGTGTTCACGCTTTGCGGTGTCAGGCCCAAATGGCCACACACCGGAATACCACGCGTGACCAAATACGACACCGTGGGGGCCAACCAAGCACCACCCTCCAACTTCACCATGTGGGCACCGGCCTTCATCAGCACTGACGCGCTTTCAAAGGCTTGCTCGGGGGATGCGTAACTGGCGAAAGGCATGTCGCCCAAAATGATGGGGCGGCCGTTTTGTTTTTGCAAGCCACGCGCCACGCATTCGGTGTGATAGCGCATGGCTTCAAGCGTCACTGGCAAGGTGCTGTTGTGGCCTTGGCACACCATGCCCAGCGAATCGCCCACCAACACGATTTCCACACCCGCCAAATCGGCCACGGCAGCGAAGCTGGCGTCATAGGCGGTGAGCATGGTGATTTTTTCACCTTCGCTGTACATCTTCATCAAGCTGTGCATGGTCATCGCTGGACGCTTGGGGCTGTCGGGAGTGCTGGGCTGAACGCTCATGTTGTATGTCCTTGTGCAAATGGAGGTGTCACGAATGCGATGCGGCATTTTAGGCAGTGGATTTATCATGCCGCAGTCTTTGAAACATCTGCCCATGGCGTGTCTCCCAAGCGACCGCCCAACAGGAGCCAAACCATGTCCACTGCCAGCAATGACAAACCCGTTGCGCTGAATTCGCCACGCAAGATTTTGATGGCCAGTTTGATCGGCACCACCATCGAATACTTCGATTTCTACATCTTTGGCACGGCAGCGGTCTTGGTGTTTCCACATTTGTTTTTTACAGCCTCCGATCCCAGTGTGGCCATCTTGCAATCGTTGGCCACCTTTGGTTTGGCCTTTGTCGCACGCCCTGTGGGCTCGGCCTTGTTCGGACATTTCGGCGACCGCATTGGTCGCAAGGCCACGCTGGTGGCGTCGCTTCTCACCATGGGTGTGTCAACCGTTGCCATTGGGTTGCTGCCCTCTTATGCAGCCATCGGGATTGCTGCACCCATCTTGCTGGCTGTGTGTCGCTTTGGCCAGGGTTTGGGTTTGGGCGGTGAATGGGGCGGCGCAATTTTGCTGGCCACTGAAAACGCGCCACCCCACAAACGTGCTTTGTATGGCAGCGTGCCCCAACTGGGCGGTCCGATTGGCTTCTTTTTGTCTGGCAGTGTGTTTTTGGTGCTCACCACACAAATGCCCGAGGCCGATTTTCTGGCATGGGGATGGCGGATTCCATTTGTTGCCAGTGCTTTGTTGGTGTTGGTGGGTTTGTATGTGCGCTTGAATATTTCGGAAACGCCCCAGTTCCAAAAAGTCATGGATCAAAAAGCACGTGTCAATGTACCCATCGTCACAGTATTCACCAAACACACACGCTCATTGATCTTGGGCATGCTGACAGGCTTGGGTCAATTTGTGTTGTTCTACCTGATCACGGTATTCACCCTCAGCTGGGCCACCAGTTCCTTGGGCTACCAACGACAAGATTTCTTGGTGCTGCAACTCATTGCGGTGATTTTCTTCGCCATCTTCATTCCCATTGCCGCCACAATGTCAGACAAGCGCGGTCGCACCACGGCCCTCACCTGGGGCGCGGTGGGCATTGTGGTGCTGGGTGTGTTCTTGGGCCCCATGCTGCAAGCAGGCAGCTTCACCACGGTGTTGGCATTGTCGATGGGCATGGCCCTCATGGGCATGTGTTTTGGTCCCTTGGGCTTTTTGATGGCCGAGTTGTTTCCCACCGAAGTGCGCTACACCGGCGCTTCGTTGAGCTTCAATTTATCGGCCATCTTGGGCGCTTCGTTTGCGCCCTACATTGCCACCTGGTTGGCCACCAACCACGGTTTGCAGTATGTAGGCTACTACCTGTCGGGCATGGCCAGCATCAGCGTGTTGGCGCTGCTGGCGGTGAAGAAACACACGGCCCATGCTTAAAAAATCCAAATCCACGCTCGTTTTGGCGATCAATGCTCATTGATTACGATATCGTATGAACGAACTTCAACCCAATTACGCTGAAACCACAGACATCATTTCTGTATTGAAAAAAAATGGTTTCTGTGCCATCAATGCCGCCAATGTCGCTCAGTGGATGAATTGCTCGACACAAGAGTTGAAAAATTTGTCATTGGATTGGGACAACATGCCACACGACAAATACTTGAAAGACGGTGGTCGTTACCGACGCCGACGGCATAGCAGTTTTGTTTTTGAAGACAACAAACTGTCAAAAGTACCCCACAGGGCGCATTGGCAATCACTCGATTACAACGCGCTTCATGGCGGCATGGAGCGATTGTTTGAACCTGTGACAGACACCACCATCGGGAAGTCTGCTTGGACGAAAATTTTGAACACATTGGCGTTGACCGCGAACCAGCTCCGCCATCCAGTGAACAAAAAATGGTGTATCGAGACGCATCAGTTTCGCATTGATACAACTGATGGCATCGGTAGGCCCACGCCGGAAGGTGCCCACCGCGATGGCGTTCATTTTGTTGCCGTCTTTATGGTGTGCCGCAAAGACATCAAGGGCGGCGAAACCCGCGTCTTTGATGCCTATGGACCGCATGGCGAAAGATTCACGCTCACCGAGCCTTGGTCGTTATTGCTATTGGATGACACGCGCATGATTCATGAAAGCACGCCCATTCAGCCATTGAATGCATACGGCTATCGAGATACTTTGGTGGTGACCTTGAGTGAAAATTATTTTCAAAATGAGCGCAGCCCCATGCAGTTGGCGTAGTAAGTGGTGGTGGCGGGCCAATCTGAAAAGATACCCCGCGCCCCCACATCCTGCGCAATGACATGCATGACCTCCATGATGTCGCCTTCGTTTTGAACGACCTCGCGAACTGACTGGTAATACCACCCGCCTTTGCTCTCGGCCATGATGCCCGAGCGCTCTAAAGACCAGGCGATGATGCTCAATCCAGCAGCCTTGGCATTTTGGGCATACCTAGAAGGCACCATGGCTTGCTGGTGAACATCAAGCAGGGCAAAAAGGGGCGACCCCACCCATTGAATACCTTTGGCCTTGTATTGTTGAAGTTGTTCAAGACTGGGCAAATCATCCGGTTTGAGGGCGGCATCCAAAAAAACCGCCTGCTCGGCAAACTCCGGCTCCTGCGCAATCCAATACAGGATGTCCGCTTGATGAAATGATTGTGGGAACACATGGGATGGCTTGACGTCCGCCGCCTTGTACTCGTTCAACATCTTTTGCGCATAGTCCGCTTGACTGAAACCGTCAAACGGCATGGGCACCACGGCTTCCTTCAACTCCGGGGCCATTTTGACGCCCAGTTTTTTGAACAGCACGATGGATTCTTCATGGGTCATCAACGTGCCGCTGCTGGGGCCGCTGTACAAATCGGAGCGCCACTTGGGGGTGCCATTCACAAACTCTGCTGGCGTCAATGCCATGGGGTTGAATCCATCCATCTTGCCGCGCAAGGATTTGAATTCAGCAAGTGTGATGTCGGTGGTTCTGCATTCTGCGGATGCAGGCGTTTTGCTAGAAGGGTCATAGGGCTTGAAGGCTTTTGTGCACTTGTCTGCCAATGGGGTCAGCAAAATATTGGTGGTGGAGTGCAAATCATTTTGGGCGTGGCGACACACCAGTGCTTTGTCTTTGGTGAAGGTCACGTCGCATTCAATGACCCCGGCACCCATTCTGGCCGCCGCCTCGTAAGACTCCTTGGTGTGCTCTGGAAACATCAGCGCTGCACCTCGGTGGCCAATCGAAAAATCAGTTTTTTCAAGCGGCTTGTCACTACAACTTTCAAGCTTGGTCTTCAAGGCCGAGGGCTTCATCTGAGAGATCAGAAAATATGGTCTGGGACCCACCTGCACATTCAACTCATGGGCTGTTGAAAAAGCAGGCATGATGAGTATGAAAGGCAGAAACAATTGAAAATAAATGAATTTCATGGTTGATGTGGTCTTTAAGACATGAGGAAGAAAATGTTTTACCGCAATCATGAGACATTATTGTGTAAGGATGGCATTTCATAACGCATGCACCCGCAGAAAGGAACACGGCATGTTGCTCTCGAGTCTTGATATTTCAGAACACTTGAAAACCCTCAATCGTTGGCATGTTGACGATGTCCAATCCTTGATCTTCAAAGAGTGGACGTTTGGCAGCTTCAGAGCAGCCATGGATTTTTTCACTGCCGTCGGTGAGTTGGCAGAACGCGCAGATCATCACCCGGCCTTCATGTCCAACTACACCCAGATGCGGATTGAATTGAGTACGCATGATGCCAAGGGGTTGACCGCGAAAGACTTTCAATTGGCACTTCAAATTGATGCATTGATTGACAAAGATTTTTCGGGGCTGGTGTTGAATTCACATTCGTGATCAAAGGATATTGACGATCAACACCTGACAAACAAGTTGCTAAATTTATAATGGTCAATGACCATCACCTTTTCTAAGAAAGCGCAATGACCAACATTCAGACGCCGTTGTCAAAAACCTTCAATCGTTTTTTTGAATCGGAAAGATCAAGCGGCATCTTGATCATCATTTGCACGCTGATTGCATTGATGGTGACCAACTCACCGTTTGGCAACGTCTATCTGCATCTTTGGCAACTTGAATTCGCAGGGCTGAGCATCGAACACTGGATCAATGATGGACTGATGGCGGTTTTTTTCTTGTTCGTAGGACTAGAGCTGCAACGCGAATTGAGCAACGGTGATTTGTCGGACTTCAAAAAAGCCCTGTTGCCCATCTGGGCTGCCATTGGCGGCATCATGCTCCCAGCGCTTATCCATTTCGTCCTGAATGCCAACACCCCAACACAAGATGGCATGGGCATTCCCATGGCCACCGACATTGCATTTGCACTGGGTGTTTTAGCGCTGTTGGGTAGTCGAATCCCAGATTCATTGAAAGTTTTTTTGACGGCACTCGCCGTGATTGATGATCTTGGCGCCATCATCGTCATCGCTTTGTTCTACACCGCCAATTTGGCCACCACCAATCTGTTGATGGCCATGACCGTCTTTGTCATGTTGCTTTTGATGAACCGTGTTCTTCGCGTGAACAGCTTGACACCTTATCTGGTTGGCGGCGTCATCATGTGGTTTTTCATGTTGAAGTCTGGTGTGCATGCCACCATTGCCGGCGTGATGCTTGCTTTCACCATCCCCTACTCCAACCAACAAGATGATGAAAGCTCCTCCGCACACAAGCTGGAATTTTTCTTGAGCAAACCAGTGGCTTTCTTGATTCTGCCGGTCTTTGCCTTGGCCAATGCCGGTATCCTGATGGGTGCCAATTGGGCTGATGACCTGAACACTTCGAACAGCTTAGGTATCTTTGCCGGCTTGGTGATCGGCAAGCCTTTAGGCATTTCTTTGTTTGTATTTTTCGCTGTTGCAATCGGGATTTGCAAACTGCCCTCGGACATGAATTGGAAGCATGTGGTTGGCGCTGGCTTGCTGGGCGGTATTGGATTCACGATGTCCATCTTCATCACCAACTTGGCATTCACTGGGGAAGCTGAATTGATCAACGCTTCCAAAATTGCCATTTTCTTAGCGTCGTTGTTGGCAGGTACCTTGGGCTTTGTCTGGCTTAGATTGCTGGGCAACTCACCCCGCAATTAGCTTTTGCGCAAGCCAGAGCAAGGCGCATGCTGACATAAGTGTTACCCTATACTTCGAGAAAAAGATTTATTCTTTTCCAAGGAGACATCAGCATGAATTCCAAAAACGCTCAAGTTTTAAATTCTCCCAAGCGGCGCCTCGTTATTCAAACCGCTGCTTCTGTTGCTGGAATCAGCAGCCTTGGTTTCCCCGCCATATCCTTGGCCCAAAACAAACCTATTCGCGTTGGCATGCCGACCATTTTGTCTGGCAGAGTGGCCATGCTGGGCCAGTCCTCCAGCAATGCAGCCATCATGGAAGTTGAAAAATTCAATGCCAGCGGAGGTTTTGGTGGCCGGAAAATAGAGTTGATCATTCGTGATTCCAAAGGCCAGCCGCAAGAAGCTGCACGTGTTGCGCGTGAACTTGTGACCGCCGAGGGCTGTGAAATTTTGATTGATGCAGAGGCCTCTTCGGGTGCCTTTGCTGTTCATGAAGTGGCCCGTGATTTGGGTGTTCTGGTCATCCACACCTGTTCAGAGACATCATCGCTGACGGCTGACCCCAAAATGCGAACGCCCATGTCTTTTCGGTGCGCAAGACAAGGCGTGCACGATGCCATCATTGGTGGCGCTTATGCAGCCAAAGTCGCGAAAGAGAAAAATTTGCGACGCTGGATGACGTGTTCGCCTGATTACGCTTATGGACGTGACACAACTGCAGAGTTCGCTGAGTACATCAAGTTTTTCAACAAAGACATTGAGTTTGTGGGTGAGGCTTGGCCCAAGTTGTTTCAAGCGGACTACAGTGAAGTCATCACTCGGCTTCTACAGGTCAATCCTCAGGCTATTTACTCATGCCTTTGGGGCGGGGACTTGACTTCATTCATTGATCAAGCAACTATTTATGCGCTTTTCAGCGGGAAACAGTTCTTTGCCGTCAATACAGCTGACTACGCCGTCTTGACCAATGTCAAGAATGTTCCGGCGGGCCTTCATTCGGGCAACCGTTATTTGCAAAGCTTTCCAAACACCCCAGCAAACACAAGCTGGACAACAAGTTACCAAGGAAAATTCAAGAGTTTGCCGTTAAATTGGGCATGGCAAAACGCGGCGAGTGTGCAATTTTTAACTACCGCCATCAAAAAGGCCAAAAGCACTGACGCTAAAAAAATTGCGCAAGCATTGGACGGCCTGACCATCGACTCCCCTTTTGGTGCGAACGGGAAATTGACCTTGCGAGCCGATGACCATACCTTGGTGGACTATGCGCTGGCATGGGGTGAGTTGTCTGGCAAAGAGCCATTTATGAAATCCCCCGTTCCAGGCAACTGGAAGCAAATCACCGAGCTAGAAGCGGAGTGGAAAAAGCGCAAAGGCTTTGTCTGATGGTCATTTCTATCAGTTTCAACAGGAGCCTTGATTGAATCCGCAAGCACTCTATGAGTGCTTCTCCTCTGCGTCTTGCATCGTTACCCAGATGGGAACCGGTCTGATCATTGGCTCTTTGCTTTTTTTGGTCGCTGCAGGATTGACCCTTATTTTTGGCGTGTTGGGTGTCGTCAATTTTGCACATGGCTCTTTTTACATGCTTGGTGCCTACCTTGCCCTGACGGTTTACAGACTGACAGGTCATTTTGCAATAGCCGTGATTGCAGCAGGCATTGGTGTGGGTTTGTTTGGATGGATTTTTGAACGATTCCTCATGCGAAAGGTCTACAAGGCTGACGTCCTGATGCAACTCTTGGTTTGTTATGCGGTTGTGCTGATCATGGACGATGTCGTCAAAATTATTTGGGGCGCTGAATTTTTGTCCATGGGCATGCCAGAGGCGTTTCAAGCTCCGCCGTTTTTCATTGCAGGCGGCGTGGTCCCGGTGTTTTATGTCTACCTCATAGCTGCCGCCATTTTGATTGCGCTTGCGCTATGGGCTATTTTGACTTTCTCTCGCACTGGAAAAATCATTCGCGCAGCGGCTCAAAATCCAACCATGACTTCGGCATTGGGTATCAATACCAGCCTCATCTATGCTGCGGTCTTCGCGTTTGGAGGAGTACTTGCTGGTTTGGCAGGCGGATTGGCTGCCCCTGTTCGTTCCATGTCGCCCGGCATGGGCTTTTCCATTTTGATTGAGTCATTCATTGTGACGGTCATTGGCGGCATGGGTTCTGTGAGCGGCGCATTATTGGGCGCTTTGTTGATCGGGCTCATACGTTCATTTGGCACCATAGGCTTTCCTCTTTTTGTAGAGGGCTTGATGTTTTTGGCCATGGTGCTTATCTTGATTTTGCGGCCCAATGGTTTGCTCGGCAAAGAAACCCGAACATGAAATCGCACAACACTCTGCGACGAGATATCTTGTGGGCTTTGGCTGCACTTTTGATTTTGTCTGCATTGCCTTTGCTAACTCAGTCTAGGGTGACACTAGATTTCGTCATCCGTTTGGCCGCCCTTGGTATTTTTGCAACTTCCCTGAATATTTTGGTGGGCTATGGCGGCATGGTTTCGTTTGGCCACGCGATGTTTTTTGGTAGCGGTGCC
>JBIIPF010000024.1:0-13338 GCA_044342755.1 Limnohabitans sp.
ATGGTGGGGGCCACATTGGCCGCATACAAAGCCACACCAGCGTTCAAAGCGACGATGTCGCGTGGCGCCCCATCTTGGTTATCCAACACCGACAACACCATGTCGCGCGACTGCTCAGGTGTGTCCACTTTCAAGGCGCGGTGACTGGCCATGGTCAGACCAAAGTCTTCGGGGTGGATTTCATATTCGGAAATTTCCCCGTCTTTCAATTCGCCGACCAAGGTGGCTGCACCCAAACTCACCTCGTCCATGCCATCGCGGCCATAGACCACCAAAGCGTGTTCAGCGCCCAGTCGTTGCAAGGCGCGGATTTGAATGCCGACCAAATCGGGGTGGAACACGCCCATCAAAATATTCGGTGCCGAGGCTGGGTTGGTGAGTGGACCCAGGATGTTGAACAGTGTGCGCACGCCCAGTTCTTTGCGCACCGGCGCCACGTTTTTCATGGCGGGGTGGTGGTTGGGCGCAAACATGAAGCCAATGCCCACCTCGGCGATGCTTTGTGCAATCTTGGCAGGCGGGAGGTTGATATACACCCCTAAGCTTTCCAGCACATCGGCGCTGCCGCTTTTGCTGCTGACGCTGCGCCCGCCGTGCTTGCTGACACGTGCGCCTGCTGCGGCCGCCACAAACATGGAACACGTGGAGATGTTGAAGGTGTTGGCGCCATCGCCGCCCGTGCCGACAATGTCGACCAAATGCGTGCGGTCAACCACCTCGACCTTGGTGGAGAACTCGCGCATGACTTGTGCCGCTGCCGTGATTTCACCAATGGTTTCTTTCTTGACACGCAAGCCGGTCAGGATGGCCGCGGTCATGAGCGGCGTGATGTCGCCTTGCATGATCAAGCGCATCAGGTGCAGCATTTCATCGTGAAAAATTTCACGGTGCTCGATGGTGCGTTGCAGGGCTTCAATGGGGGTGATGCTGGTCATGGCTTGGGGGTCTTCAAAAAGTTGTTCAGCAAGGCGTGGCCGTGCTCGGTGAGGATGGACTCGGGATGGAATTGCACGCCCTCAATGGGCAGCGAACGATGCCGCACGCCCATGACTTCACCATCGTCGGTCCAAGCGGTGACTTCCAAGTCGGCTGGACACGAACTGCGCTCGATGGCCAGAGAGTGATAGCGGTTGACCGTGTAATCGTTGGGCAGACCCGCGAAGACGCCTTGTTGCAAGGTGTGGATGACGCTGGTTTTGCCGTGCATCAGTTGCTGGGCGCGGATGATGCGCCCGCCAAACGCCGCGCCAATGCTTTGATGCCCCAAACACACACCCAAGATGGGCAACTTGCCAGCGAAATACTGGATGGCGGCCACCGAAATACCAGCCTCGGCCGGCGAGCAAGGGCCGGGCGACACCACCAAATGGCTGGGCTTCAAAGTTTCAATCTCGGCCAAGCTGATTTCATCGTTGCGGTGCACCAGCACCTGGGCACCCAACTCGCCGAAGTACTGCACCAGGTTGTAGGTGAAGCTGTCGTAGTTGTCGATCATCAGGAGTTTCATTCCAAACCCTCCTCGACCAATTCGCTGGCACGAAGCAAGGCCCGCGCCTTGTGCTCTGTTTCGCGCCATTCCATCTCGGGCACCGAGTCGGCCACCACGCCAGCAGCCGCTTGCACATAGAGGGTTTCGTCTTTGATGATGCCGGTGCGAATGGCGATGGCCACGTCCATGTCACCGGCAAAACTCAGGTAGCCGCAAGCGCCGCCGTAGATGCCGCGCTTGACCGGCTCTAGTTGGTCAATCAGTTCCATGGCGTGCACCTTGGGCGCACCGGTCAAGGTGCCCGCTGGGAACGTGGCCCGCAACACGTCCATGCTGCTCATGCCTTCTTTTAAAACACCCTCGACATTGCTGACGATGTGCATCACATGGCTGTAGCGTTCCACAGCGAAGGCTTCTGTGACTTTCACCGTGCCGGTTTTGGCGATGCGGCCGATGTCGTTGCGGGCCAAATCGATCAGCATGACATGTTCGGCACGTTCTTTCGGGTCGTTGATCAGTTCTTGCTCGGTGGCCAAATCGGCCTGAGGGGTTGCGCCGCGGGGCCGGGTACCCGCCAAAGGTCGAATGGTGACCTTGTTGCCCTCGGGCGTGGTTTCTTGCCGCACCAAAATCTCGGGTGACGCACCCACCACATG
This sequence comes from Limnohabitans sp., assembly GCA_044342755.1. Taxonomy (GTDB): domain Bacteria; phylum Pseudomonadota; class Gammaproteobacteria; order Burkholderiales; family Burkholderiaceae_C; genus Limnohabitans. The sequence continues at coordinate 2,146 of JBIIPF010000024.1, forward strand.
GAAGTCCCCCATGTGGTAGTAGTACATGTAAGGGCTGGGGTTCAGGGAACGCAAAGCGCGGTACAGCGACAAAGGGCTTTCGGTGAAGCGCTTTTTGATGCGTTGCCCGACCTGCACTTGCATGAAATCACCGGCTTCAATCAAGCGCTTGGCGCGTTCGACCGCCTCCAAATAATCGGCCTTGGCGAATTCGCGCTCGGGCGGGTGGCTTTGCGTGGCTTTCACCACCGGCGCACTCACCGAATACTTCAACATGTCCTTCAAATCACGCAGCCGTTTTTTGGCGCGGGTGTAGGCCTCGGGGGCAGCAGGGTCGGCATAAACCATCAGGTAAAGCTTGCCAGAGAGGTTGTCAATGACCGCCAATTCTTCGGTTTGCAGCAACAAAATATCGGGACAGCCCATGGTGTCGGGGGGGCAACTGTGTTGCAATTTTTTCTCGATGTGGCGCACCGTGTCGTAGCCAAAATAACCGGCCAAGCCACCGCAAAAACGTGGCATGCCAGGCCTCAATGCCACTTTGAAACGCTGTTGGTAACTGGCCATGAAGTCCAGTGGGTTGCCGTGGTTGGTTTCCACCACCACCCCATCGGTCACAACTTCTGTGTGCGCGTCAGCTCCGAAGCCATTGGCGCGCAGCAAGGTACGGGCGGGCAAGCCGATGAAGCTATAGCGGCCAAAGCGCTCTCCGCCGACCACGGATTCGAGCAAAAAGCTGTGGCGGCCGCCATCCTTGGTGAAGGCGAGTTTCAAATACAGCGACAGCGGGGTTTCCAGGTCGGCAAACGCCTCGACCATCAAGGGAATGCGGTTGTAGCCTTGGGCAGACAGGCTTTTGAATTCAAGTTCGGTGATCACGGGGAGCCTCCATAGCTCGGCCCCACAGGGCCCTCATACTCAACAAATGGTGCGAAGCGCACCCACTGAAGGAGGCAGTAAAGGGTTTAAGACAACACCAACACTGCCGGGCAGGGCTGGCGACGCCAAGGCCAAGCTCCCCGGTCGTTGCAACCTGTGAGGGTGTTGAGATGTAAGAACATGGCAAAAGTGTAACAAAAGGACTTTTGGCGTCTAAATTTGCAATTGCGTGAAGCGGTCAATGAAACCATCGCAATCCACCCCGCGAATCGGTTCGCCATGGTTGTAGCCATAAGTGACCAAGACCACTGGGCACGCTGCAGCACGCGCGGCTTGAGCATCGTTTTGTGAGTCCCCCAGCATCAGGGTGCGCGAAGGCAAAGTGCCCAATGTTTTGCAAGTTTCCAACAGCGGCATGGGGTCGGGCTTTTTGCGGGGAAAGGCGTCACCACCATGAACGTGGCTGAAGAATCCCGTCAAACCCTTTCGCGCCAACAAATCTTTGGCGAAGGCGGTGGGCTTGTTGGTGAGGCAGGCCATGGGTAAGCCACGACCTGCAAAAGCTTGCAGTCCCTCCAACACACCACTGTAAACCTCAGCGAGTTGGCCATTGACCAGGCCATAGTGGTGTTGATAGCGTTGAAACGCTGGTTCGTAAAGACTCTCCACCGTGGTGCTGTTGCAGACCAAGTCGCTGGCCTGCACCTCGGGCAGGGCCAACTGGTGGGTGAGCACCGTGCGCACCAAATGCTCTGAGCCTTTGCCCACAGCAATATTGACGACATCACGCGACACCTTGGGCAGATCAACGTCGGCCAGGGCCAAATTCAACGCAGCTTCAAAGTCGGCCATGGTGTCGACCATGGTGCCGTCCAGGTCAATCATCAGGGCTTGGATGTTGTTGAGTTGCATGTTCATCGCCTTTGCTTGCGAGCTACTTCACCCAACGGATGAAAAGCGGTAATTTTTTCACCAGATTGGCAATCAAGCTGCTACCAGAGTGCACCACCACGGCGCCATCGGGACTGCCCATGTCGGTGGCCGTCCAAACCCAGCCGCTTGGGCCTGAGCCAAACCAAGTTTGGTTCAAAGCCAGTTCGGAACAGCTGGTTTCTGACAAGCTTTGCAGCTCTTTTTGCGTTGGCAGGCGCCACCCTGCGGCGTTGGCAGTTTTGACCGCCAAGTTCCAATCCTGTGCAATGGGATCACCAGCGCAAGTTTTACCGTCCCACTGCTGACCGTGCACACAACGTTGCCAAACCAAACCTGTGTCCAAGTCTTTCACTTGCGCGCCTTTGTTGTCCACGGCCTCATACCGGCTGTCAGGACGGGTCAGGGGTTCATTTGGAATGCAGGCTGCTTGGGTCAAGCCGATGCAAACCAGGCTTGCGGATAAAACTGACAAAGAAAAACGAATAAACATGAAAACTCTTTCTCAAAAAAATCAGGACAACGCCATGCGCATTTGATCGATCACGGCTTTGTAATCTGGCTTGCCAAAAATGGCGCTACCAGCCACAAAGGTGTCGGCACCGGCGTTGGCCACTTGGCGAATGTTGTCGGGTTTGATGCCGCCATCCACCTCAAGCCGAATGTCGCGACCGCTGGCTTCGATGCGTTTGCGGGCGTGCTCGACTTTGCGCAAGGCCGAGTCGATGAAACTTTGACCACCAAAGCCCGGGTTGACACTCATGATGAGGATCAGGTCAATGTCATCCAGCAGCCAGTCCAACACGTCCAGTGGCTCGGCCGGGTTGAACACCACGCCGGCTTGGCAACCCGCAGCTTTGATGGCTTGCACACTGCGGTGGGCATGGGCGCTGGCGTCGGGGTGGAAACTGATCAGATCGGCACCGGCCTGCGCAAACAAAGCGGCCAGCGCATCCACCGGCTGCACCATCAGGTGCACATCAATGGGCACAGCCACACCCGCAAGGGTTTTGGCGTGCGGCTTCAAAGCCTGACAGACCATGGGTCCAAAGGTGAGGTTGGGCACATAGTGGTTGTCCATCACGTCAAAGTGAATCCAGTCGGCGCCAGCGGCGATGACATTTTTCACCTCGTCACCCAGACGGGCAAAGTCGGCGGACAAAATGGATGGGGCGATGCGGTAGGTCGTCATGGCCCCAATTATGGTGTCAGAATGGTGCAAGCTCTTTTTTGAACACCAATCCCCCATGCCCGCCTACCAACTCAGCGTTGACGTCACGCCGCACTACCTGCCCGAACAATCCTCTCCTGAGGACGGTGTTTACGCCTTCTCCTACACCGTCTTGATCCGCAACACCGGCAGCATCGGTGCCCAAGTGGTTTCGCGCACCTGGCACATCAACGACGCCAATGGCCTGCACGAGAAGGTTCGGGGCTTGGGTGTGGTCGGCCACCAGCCCTTGTTGCAACCCGGTGAACGCTTTGAGTACACCAGCGGCACCCGCTTACGCACCCCCACTGGCACCATGCACGGCAGTTATTTCTGCGTGGCGGTGGATGGTGAAAAATTCGACGTGGACATCCCCATGTTCGTGCTTGATGCCCTGAGTGACAGCCACCGCCATCTGCACTGAGCCATGGGCGAGTTCGACCTGATCACCCGTTATTTCACCCGTGCCCCTCGCCACGCGGTGTTGGGCGTGGGAGATGACTGCGCCCTGCTGCAGCCTCAACCCGGGATGCAGTGGGCGATTTCTTCTGACATGTTGGTTGACGGCCGCCATTTCCTCAGCACCACTTCGCCAGCCCGTTTGGGGCACAAAGCCCTGGCGGTCAACCTGAGCGACTTGGCCGCTTGCGGGGCTAAGCCGGTGGCCTTCACTTTGGCGTTGGCCTTGCCGCAGATGGACGAGGCTTGGCTGCAAGGCTTTTCACAAGGTCTTTGGGCCTTGGCCGATGAACATGGCTGCGAGCTGGTGGGAGGTGACACCACCCAAGGGCCCCTGAACATCTGCATCACCGTGTTTGGCGAGGTGCCGCCCGGTGACGCCCTGTTGCGTCAACACGCCCAAGCCGGCGACGATGTTTATGTCAGTGGCACGGTGGGGGACGCCCGCTTGGCCTTAGAGGTGTTTCGCGGAACTTGGCGTTTGGAAGCCGAACACTTTGAAGCGGCTCGCATGCGCATGGAACAACCCACGCCGCGGGTGGCGCTGGGCCAAGCCCTGCGTGGCGTGGCGAATGCCGCCATCGACATCAGCGATGGTTTGGTGGGCGACTTGGGCCACATCTTGCAGCGCTCCAAAGTGGGCGCGGTGCTGACCACCGATTGGGTCGCTGACAGCGCCGCGATCAGCGCGGCCATGCAAACCCTGCCGCTTTCGCGGCGCTTGGATTACGCGCTGGCCGGTGGCGATGACTACGAGCTTTTGTTCACCGCTGCCCCAAACCAAGCCGATGCGGTGCAAGAAGCCGCCAACGATTGCGGCGTACCTGTGACTTGTATTGGTCGAATCATGTCCATGCCGGGTTTGCAAGTGATGGATGCGCATGGCGTGGCCATGTCACGCCGATTTGCGTCGTTTGACCACTTTGCGCGCTGAACCCTCATGACGCCCTTGAATCAAATGCACGCTGGCCGCTTCATGTGGTCCCACCCTGCGCATCTGTTTGCACTGGGCTTTGGTTCAGGCTTGAGCCCCATGGCGCCCGGCACCGTCGGCACCCTGTGGGCCTGGGCTTCCTACAGCTTGCTCAGCCTTTACCTGAACCCCACCCAAATGGGTTTGTTGATTGGTGCATCGTTTGTGCTGGGTTGCTGGTTTTGCAAAGTGACCGCCGAGCACATGCGCATGAGCGACCCCAGCGCCATCGTGTGGGACGAGATCGCCGCGTTTTGGCTGGTGCTGTGGTTGTGGATGCCCGCCAGTTTTGCCGGACAACTGGTGGCCTTTGTCCTGTTTCGCTTGTTTGATGCCGTCAAGCCTGGGCCGGTAGGCTGGGCTGACCGCGCGTTTCACGGTGCGGGTTGGCGCGGTGGTTTTGGCATCATGTTGGATGATCTGGTGGCCGCGTTTTGCACGCTGCTTTGTTTGGCTCTTTGGCAGGCGACACGATGAACACACACGACACCATCAGCACTTTGGCCTCGGCATTGTTGCAACGTGGATGGTTGCTGGCCACGGCGGAGAGTTGCACCGGCGGCATGATCGCAGCGGCTTGCACCGATTTGGCCGGTTCGAGTCAATGGTTTGAACGCGGCTTTGTGAGTTACAGCAACGACGCCAAACAAGACATGCTGGGGGTGCCTGCGGCCTTGCTGTCGCAACACGGCGCGGTGAGTGAAGCCGTGGCGCAGGCCATGGTGCTGGGGGCCTTGAATCACAGCCAAGCGCAAGTGGCCGTGGCGGTCACGGGCATTGCTGGACCCACGGGGGGAAGCAAAAGCAAACCGGTGGGCACGGTCTGCTTTGCTTGGGCCTTGCCCACCGATGGCGGCCCCAGCATTGGCGCTGAAACGGCATGGGTGAAGGTTGAAACATGTCACTTCGAGGGTGACCGTGCGGCAGTCCGCTTGGCCACCCAGCAACATGCCTTGAACCAACTGCTGGTATTGCTGAACCAGCGCAGCCACTGAGCAGTGCAAAAACCTCGGTGCTGATAGTCAAGCCCAAGCTCGACGCACCAGCACCCCTAGCCGCGCCAGCCGATTGGTCAGACGCAACACTTGTTTGTCCTTGCTGAGCAGCAAGGCTTGGTGTGCCACCGCCAAATCAATGAACTTTTGGTCGTCCGCGTCTTTGCAAATGTAGGCGGCCTTGTTGGCCACATCTTGCACATGCGCCAAGGCATCGAACTGGGCTAGCACCGCCTCTGCAGTCCGTCCATCGCGGGTTCGCCGCTGGACGATGTGGGGGTAGTCCAACACCCGCAGCAGTTCTTCGCGCATCGGTGCCGTGGCCAACCAACGCAGTTGGCCCTGCTGCAAAGCAGCCAGCAAGGAGGGCGTGGCCGGGTCTTGGTAGACCCACAAGTCCAACACAATATTGGTGTCGATCACCACCGCCTGAACTTCCGAAGGTGCATCAGCCGAAGGCATCTGGCAGGCTGTCATTGCCGTCGCTGGTTCAGACCTGCGGTGGCGCGTCGACAGCACTGGGTGGCTTGCGCAATGAGCCCGCCTGCAGGTCAAAGCGAAACAAACGGCATTCGATGGGGCCGTTCCACATCGGCACCCGGCGTGATTCTTTCAAGCGCATGCGCCCGGGCAGTTTCAAGTCGGGGGTCAGCATCCAGGCGCGCCAGCCGGTGTAATTTTTCTTCCAGTGGCTGGCCAATTGGCTGAAGAATTCGCCGCCATCTTCCACTTGTCCGGTCTCTCGGCCGCCTCGCGCCATGCTGGCCGCACCCGCCACACCGGCGGCCTCAATCCGTTCGCCGTAGGGCGGGTTCACCAGCATCACGCCGGGCACCTCCGTGGGCGGCATGCGCTGCAAAGCGTCGCCGCCACGCAAATGCACGAACTTGGCCACCCCTGCGCGTTCGGCGTTGCGTTGCGCAAAGTCGACCATTCGAAACGCCACATCACTGCCAAACACCTGAGCGCGCGCTTCGCATTGTTGGGCGCGGGCTTCGTCTTGCAACTGCCGCCACACATGCGCGTCAAACATGCGCAGTTTTTCAAAACCAAAGCGGCGCTGTAAACCCGGTGCCATGCGGCAAGCAATTTGCGCGGCTTCAATGACGATGGTGCCACTGCCACAGCAAGGGTCGTACAAGGCCAAGCCTTGCTCCACACCCGCTACCGAGGGAATGGCTGGTGGTGTTTCACCTGGTGCGGTGAGCAGCGGCATGCTCCAACCACTGGCAGCCAACATGGCTGCGGCCAGGGTTTCTTTCAGGGGCGCGTCACCCTTGTCTTCGCGCCAGCCGCGTTTGAACAAGGGTTCACCGGTGGTGTCCAAATACAGCGTGAGCATCTTGTCGGTCAGGTGCGCATGCACCCGCACATCAGGGCGCTGGGTGTCGACATCGGGGCGCACGCCGGCTTTGTCGCGAAAGCGATCGGCCACGGCGTCTTTCACCCGCAGCGTGGCGAAATTCAAGCTCTTCAAGGGACTGTGTTGCGCGGTGATTTCCACCCGAAAACTTTGCTTCGGGGTCAACCACATTTCCCACGCCACAGCGCTGGCCGCGTTGTAAATGTCATCTTCGTTGGCATAGGGTTGGTGCGCCAACTGAATCAGCACACGCATGCCTAAGCGACTGTGCAAATTCAGTTGCATGGCAGCGCGCCAAGAGGCTTGCAACTGCACGCCGCCGCGCAGCGTTTGCATGTCGCGTGCTGGCAAGCCGGTGATTTGCGCCACTTCATAGGCCAACAAGGCCTCTACCCCGGCAGCACAGGGTACAAACAATTGCAAGGAATTCACAGGGCTTTACGCAGGTTGGTGGGTGCGATGCGCAAGGCTTCGCGGTACTTGGCCACGGTGCGGCGGGCGCAGTCGATGCCTTGCTCTTTCAGCATGTCCGAGAGTTGGTTGTCGGACAGCGGTTTTTTCGGGTTCTCACTGGCAATCAGCTGTTTGATAAGGGCACGCACCGCGGTGCTGGAGGCGTTGTTGCCGCTGTCGGTGCCCAGGCCCGAGCCAAAGAAATACTTCAACTCGAAGGTGCCATAAGGCGTGTGCATGTACTTGGCGGTGGTGACGCGACTGATGGTGGACTCGTGCAAGCCCAGCTCTTCGGCAATCTCGCGCAACACCATCGGCTTCATAGCCAATTCGCCATGGATGAAAAAACTTTTCTGACGCTGCGTGATGGCGTTGCTGACGCGCAAGATGGTGTCAAAGCGTTGCTGGATGTTTTTGATCATCCAACGCGCTTCTTGCAAGCGTTGCTGCAAACCGGCGTGGCTGTCGCCTTTACCGCCTTTCAAAGCGCTGGCGTAAATATCGTTCACCTTCAGGCGCGGCATCACCTCGGGGTTGAGCATGGCGCGAAACTGCGGCAGGCCTTGCTTGTCCAGACCGTGCGCCAGCACCAGGACATCCGGCACCACCACATTGCGCTCAACATCGATGAAGCGGCGTCCCGGCTTGGGCTCCAAGCGGGCGATCAAGGCGATGGCCAATTTCACCAAGGACTCGGATTCGCTCACCACCACGGCCAAGCGCTTCACATCCCGCTTGGCCAGCATCTCCAAGGGTTGCTTGCAAATCGCCAAGGCGCAGGCACGCAATTCGGCGCGTTCTTCGGTGTCAGCAGGCACGGCTTGGAGTTGCAAGCGCAGGCACTCGCCCAGGTCGCGCGCCCCGACACCCGTGGGCTCTAGGCTTTGCAACAAACCCAGAGCGACTTGGAAGCGGTGCACCAACTCTTCGCATTGCTCGAAATCGTCCCCAGCCAGGCTCTCAGCCAAGGACTGAAAACTGTCCTCCAAATAACCATCGTCATTCAGCGACTCGATCAAAAAGCGCAGCGCTGCGCGGTCGGTATCGTCCAAGCGCAAGGACAACGCTTGACGGTGCAAAAAAGCGGTCAGCGATTCTTGGTTGCGGGCCAACTCGGTGGCCTGCGCCTTTTCATCGTCATTGTTGTTGTTGCGCGCTGGCGCATCGCCGCCCCACTCGCTGTCGTCGGGTGAGAAATCGACGCTGCCGTCGCCGTCCCAGCTTTCGGCCACGCCTTCAGCGTCGATGGGGGCAGCCACCTCGCTGGCGGTTTCGACACGTATTTCGCTGACCCGATCCATGGGACCGTCCCAGTTGTCAGGCTCGGCCTCCGAGGTTTCAGCAGCCGTGTTCTCTTGCTCCAGACCAAAGTCTTCACGCGGCGCCAAATCTTCCATTTCTTTTTCAAGAAACGGGTTGTCATCGAGCATTTGGTCGATTTCTTGACTCAGTTCCAGGGTGGAGAGTTGCAGCAAGCGGATGGACTGCTGCAATTGCGGCGTGAGCGCCAGGTGTTGCGAGACGCGCAGTGAAAGGCCTTGCTTCATGCTGCTCGTCCTCCCTTCACATCCGGAAGTTTTCGCCGAGGTACACCCGGCGCACCTCGGGGTTGGTGACGATGGCTTGCGGCGTGCCCTCGGCCAGCACCCGGCCTTCGCTGATGATGCTGGCGTGGTCGCAAATGCCCAAGGTTTCGCGCACATTGTGGTCGGTGATCAAAACGCCAATGCCTTTGGCTTTCAAGAAACCGATGATGCGTTGAATCTCCAAGACCGCGATCGGGTCGATACCGGCAAAGGGCTCGTCGAGCAAGATGTAGCGGGGTTGCGTGGCCAAGGCACGGGCAATTTCAACCCGGCGTCGTTCGCCTCCAGACAAAGCCAGTGCGGCAGATTCGCGCAAATGCTCGATACGCAGTTCTTGCAACAACGCGGTCAATCGGCGCTCAATCACATCTTTGTGCAAGGCGCGGCCCTGTTCATCACGCTGCAACTCCAGCACCGCGCGGATGTTGTCAGCCACGTTCAGCTTGCGAAAAATGGATGCTTCTTGCGGTAAGTAGCTCAGGCCCATGCGGGCCCGTTGGTGGATGGGCATGTGTTCGACCGGCACCCCATCAATCGAGATACTGCCGCCTTCGGCCCGCACCAAACCAACGATCATGTAAAAAGAAGTGGTTTTACCGGCACCGTTCGGGCCGAGCAAGCCAACAACTTCGCCCTTGCCAACAGAAATCGAGACATCGCGAACCACTTGGCGACCCGCGTAAGACTTCTGCAAATGCTGCGCCTCCAGCCGGTCTATGCCAGCTGTCGGCTTGCTCACTTGGCAGCCTCTTCGTTGTTGCGCGGGGTCAGCACCGCGCGGACACGACCTTTGGGCGCATCTGGCGCTGGCTTGGTGCCAGCCAGTTGGCCGTCCACTGTGAATTGATCGGTGAGGTTCTCGTAAACGATGCGCTGCCCCGTCATTTGGTCGCTCAACACCGTACCTCGGTAACGGCGAAAGTCGGCCTTGACCAACAGCACGACTTTGTCGGCGCGGCCGTCATACTCAATGCGCTCGCCCTCGCCTTCAATCCATTCGTCCACGCCCTCTCGCTTTTGCCTGTAAAAAGCCCGTGCGCCTTGAACGGCGGTCAAGATGCCGTACTGGAAACCGTCGGGGTCTTGCCGAACTTCCAATCGGTGACCGCGCATGGTGATGGTTCCTTTGGTGGCGACCACCTTGCCAGTGAAGATGCTCAGCTGCTTCAACTCATCATGATCCAGGTTGTCGGCCTCGATGTTCATGGGTTTGTTGCGATCAGCCTTTTCGGCCCATACCGCCAAGGGCGCGCTTAAAAAGAAAGCAAGGCCACAGCCAGCAAGAAAAAATATGAAGGCACGGAAATTGCTGATGAAGGAAGCTGACATGGCCCGGATTGTAGGGGCAAAAACCGTGCCCGATCGCTTGGTGTCAGCGGCCCTTGCGTATTTCTGCCAAGAGGAAATCGGTGATTTGCAGGGCGCGCTCCATGTTGCCCGCCAGGCTGCCATCAACGTAATAGCGACCACCGACACCCAAGGCTGGTACACCCTCCACCTTGAAGTCTTCTTGCAACTTGGCAGCTTGTCTGGCTTTACCGACCACGGCAAAGGAGTTGTATAAATCAGTGAATTGCTTAGCGGCAATGCCATGCTTCTCGGCCCACACCAGCAAGGCATCGAGTTTCGTCAAGTTTTGCTTGTCGACGTGAATCGCAGCAAACATTTTGGTTTGCAATTCCTCAACCTTGCCCAAGGCTTCGAGCACGTAATAGGCTCGTTGTTGGGGTTCAAAATCCTCGCGAAATCGCACCGGCACCCGCTTCAACACCACGTCTTTGGGCAATTTTTTGCTCCAAGCGCTTAAGGTGGGTTCAAACATATTGCAGTGCGGGCAGTTGTACCAAAAGAATTCCAGCACCTCGATCTTGCCCTTGCCGACATCAGAGGCCACACGGGTTTTCAGGGACAGGTAGTCGGTTCCATCTTTGAATGCCGCAGCTTGGGCCAATGCTGGCGTAAGTGGCAGTCCTGCAAGAGAAGACAAACTGAGGGCGGTAAATTCACGGCGTTGCATGGCGCATTCTTTCTTCAACGTTGGACACGAATCAGGGCAGATTCAACTTTGGTGGCCTTGAGTTTGGCCTGGATTTGCTCGGCTTCGGTTTTGCTTTCAAACGGTCCCAAGCGCACCCGGTAAACCATTTTGCCTGCTTGATCGCGTTCTGAAATTTTGGGGTCATAGCCGCTCAGCGCCAACTTGGCGCGTTGGCTCTCAGCCTCATCGCTGGCGTGGTATGCCCCGACTTGCACCAAATATTGAAATTCCTCCACCGCACCCGCTTTGCTGTTGGCCAAGTCGCCCAAGGGGTCACTGGAAGCAGCAGGCGCCGGTGCCGGCGGTTGTGGTGTGACAGGTTGGGCTG
>JBIIPF010000234.1:0-3369 GCA_044342755.1 Limnohabitans sp.
AATAGTGCGCCAAGCGGGCTTTGGCATCAGCAAATTCACGTTTGAACTGCGCCACCAAATCGCCAGCAGACTGCACCTTGTTGATGGCGCCAATGCCTTGACCGCAGCCCCAAATGTCTTTCCAAGCCTTGCTCTTGTCGCCCCCAAAGTCCATCTTGCTCGGGTCGCTCTCGGGCAAGTTGTCAGGGTCCATGCCCGCATTGCGCACCGATGGGGCCAGGTAGTTGCCATGCACACCGGTGAACAAGTTGCTGTAGATGATGTCGTCTGAATTGCTGTCGACGATGCACTGCTTGTACTCTTCGGCGGCACGCGCTTCATCGGTGGCAATGAAGGCCGAGCCGATGTAGGCGAAGTCGGCACCCATGGCCAATGAGGCCAAGATGGCACTGCCGCTGGCAATCGAGCCACTCAGTGCCAGCGGGCCATCAAACCATTGGCGAATTTCTTGCACCAGCGCAAACGGGCTTTTCACACCCGCATGGCCGCCAGCACCAGCGGCCACAGCGACCAAACCATCTGCGCCTTTTTCAATCGCTTTGTGGGCAAATTTGTTGTTGATGATGTCGTGCAAGACCACGCCGCCATAGCTGTGCGCGGCTTGGTTGATTTCTTCACGCGCACCCAGCGAAGTGATGATGATGGGCACTTTGTATTTGACGCACATGGCCATGTCGTGCTCGAGCCGGTCGTTGCTCTTGTGCACGATTTGGTTGATGGCAAAGGGTGCGGCAGGCCGATCGGGGTTCGCCTTGTTGTACGCCGACAAGGTTTCGGTGATTTCAGACAACCACTCGTCCAACTGCGATGCAGGACGCGCATTCAACGCAGGCATGGAACCCACCACGCCCGCGATGCACTGGGCAATCACCAACTTGGGGTTGCTGATGATGAACAGCGGCGAGCCGATGACGGGAAAAGGCACGGCGGCGAGTGCGGCTGGCAGTTTGGACATGTGGAGCTCCGGTTGGGGTATTGATGGGGGGTGTTGTTGCGCAGTTGACTTCAATGGGGCGCTTTAAAACGCCTCCAACGCCATCGAGGTCACGCTGTCTGCGCCGTCCACGATGCTGTCGCGCGCACCGGGTGCTTTGCTCAGAATGTGGTCGGCGTAAAAACGTGCGGTGCTCATCTTGGCGTGCATGAAGGCGTCGTCGCCCTGACCCAGCGCATGGTGCGCGACCACAAAGCTGCGCGCCATTTGCCAGCCTGCAATCACATTGCCGGCCAACATCAAATAAGGCACGCTGCCCGCATAAGCGGCATTCGGGTTGTGGGCGGCGGCTTGCACGATGAAGTCCACCACATCCAACAAAGCTTGGCGAGCGGCTGTCAAGCGCTTGGCGATGGCTTGGGCATCTGCTGAGCCGATCCTCAACAAATCGGCTTCGGTGGTTTGCATTTGCGCGGCCAAGGCCTTGGGTGTTTGACCGCCGTCACGCGCGGTTTTGCGGCCCACCAAGTCGTTGGCTTGAATCGCCGTGGTGCCTTCGTAAATCGTGAGAATTTTCGCGTCGCGGTAGTACTGTGCCGCCCCGGTTTCTTCAATGAAACCCATGCCGCCGTGCACTTGCACGCCCAAGGACGTGACTTCCAAACTCATCTCGGTGCTGAAGCCTTTGACCAACGGCACCATGAATTCATATACCGCGTGGTTTTGTTGGCGCGTGTCGGCATCCGGATGATGATGCGCAGCGTCGTAGGCCGCAGCAGCCACCGATGCCATGGCACGGCAGCCTTCGGTGTAGGCGCGCATGGTCATGAGCATGCGGCGCACATCAGGATGGTGAATGATGGGTGCAGCGGCTTTGATGCTGCCGTCCACGGGGCGGCTTTGCACGCGGTCACGCGCGTACTGCGTGGCCTTTTGATAGGCACGGTCGGCCACTGAAATGCCTTGCACGCCCACCGCATAGCGGGCCGCGTTCATCATGATGAACATGTATTCCAAGCCACGGTTTTCTTGGCCCACCAAGAAGCCCACGGCACCACCATGGTCGCCGTACTGCAGCACCGCTGTGGGGCTGGCCTTGATGCCCATCTTGTGTTCAATGCTGACGCAATGCACATCGTTGCGTGCACCCAATGAACCGTCTTTGTTCACCATGAATTTGGGCACGACAAACAAGCTGATGCCTTTCACACCTTCGGGCGCACCACTGACGCGGGCCAACACCAAATGGACGATGTTGTCGGCCATGTCGTGCTCACCATAGGTGATGTAAATCTTGGTGCCAAACACCTTGTACGTGCCGTCGGCTTGCGGCTCGGCACGCGAGCGCACCATCGACAAATCCGAACCGGCTTGCGGCTCGGTCAGGTTCATGGTGCCGGTCCATTCGCCACTCACCAATTTGTCAAGGTAAGTGGCTTTGAGTTCATTCGAGCCTGCAGTCAGCAAAGCTTCGATCGCGCCATCGGTCAGCAGTGGGCACAAGGCAAAACTCATGTTGGCCGCGTTCAGCATTTCAATGCATGCCGCACCAATGGTTTTGGGCAGGCCTTGGCCGCCAAAGTCGGCGGGGTGTTGCAAGCCTTGCCATCCACCTTCGGCGTATTGCTTGTAGGCCTGCTTGAACCCAGGCGTGGTGGTGACCACACCGGCTTTCCATGAGGACGGGTTTTTGTCGCCTTCCCAGTTCAACGGGGCCACCACATCTTGGTTGAAACGCGCACATTCTTCCAACACCGCTTGCGCGGTTTCCATGCCCGCTTCTTCAAAGCCAGGAATCTTGGCGATCTCGTCCAAAGCAGCCAAATGCTGCATGTTGAACAACATGTCTTTCACGGGGGCGGTATAGCTCACAGCAATCTCCAAACATCAGGGGCGTGAAAAAGGCACCGCGTGGGTGCCTTTCAAAAAGTGCTTACAGGGCAGCAACCAACTCGGGTACAGCCACGAACAAATCGGCTTCCAAGCCGTAATCGGCGACGCTGAAGATGGGTGCTTCGGGGTCTTTGTTGATGGCCACGATCACCTTGCTGTCTTTCATGCCGGCCAAGTGTTGAATGGCACCGCTGATGCCGCAAGCCACATACAACTGGGGCGCGACGATCTTGCCCGTCTGACCCACTTGCCAATCGTTGGGCGCGTAACCCGCGTCCACCGCAGCACGGCTGGCCCCCATGGCCGCACCCAGCTTGTCGGCCAAGGGTGTGATGACTTCATTGAATTTTTCTGCGCTGCCCAAGGCACGGCCACCGGAGACGATGACTTTGGCGGCGGTGAGTTCGGGGCGGTCGTTCTTGGCAATTTCGCTGCCCATGAACTGGCTTTGCGTGCCCGCGTTGGCAGGGCTCACGCTCTCCACGGTTGCACTGCCACCACTGGCTGCTGCGGCATCAAAACCGGTGGTGCGCACGGTGATG
>JBIIPF010000235.1:0-3362 GCA_044342755.1 Limnohabitans sp.
CCCATGACATGGTCTCCTTGAGAAATCAATTCTGACGTTGCAACACCCAATCAGCGACGGCTTCAAGCGCAGGCGCTGGGGACAATCCACTGTCTCGCAATGCATTTTGCGCTTCTTGCGCCAAACGACTGGCCTCTGCTCGGGCCCCTTCCAGCCCCATCAAAGAGACGTAGGTGGGCTTGTCATTGGCCGCGTCTTTGCCCACGGTTTTGCCCAAATCAGCCACATCAGCGGTCACATCCAAAATATCGTCCACCACTTGAAACGCCACGCCAAGTGCTCGGCCATAGCGCAACAAATGTTGCACGGTGGCGTGCGACGCCTGCGCGGCGACTGCGCCCATGACGACGCTGGCTTCCAGCAAGGCACCGGTTTTATGTCGGTGCATTTGGCGCAATTCGTCTGCACTCAAGCGCTGGCCGACACTGGCCAAATCGATGGCCTGACCACCCGCCATGCCCGCATGACCGGCCGCGCGAGACAACAAACCGCACAACCGGGCTTGCACCCTCGCAGGAATGTCGCTGTCCTCGGGGGTTAACAACTCAAAGGCCAATGTTTGCAAGGCGTCACCCGCCAACAAAGCTTGTGCTTGGCCAAACTGCACATGCACCGTGGGTTTGCCTCGTCGCAACACATCGTTGTCCATGCAAGGCATGTCGTCATGCACCAAGGAATAGGCGTGGATCAATTCCATGGCACAAGCAGCACGCAGTGCGGCATCCAAAGTCCAAGCAGCGGGCTGGTCTGTGCAAGCCTCCATGCTGGCCATGACCAACAAGGGCCGCAAACGTTTGCCGCCATCAAGCACGGCATAACGCATGGCGTCACCCAGACCAGCAGGGGCATGCGGCGTCACCCAATGTTGCAAGGCCTGCTCAATGGTGTGCAGATGCGCTTGGCTCCAAGCCTGCATGTTGAAGGGGGTCATGCCTCGTCGGTCCAGCTTTTCAGGCTGCCCGCTTCAAGCACCTGTATTTGCGCCTCGACGGCTTTGAGCTGACCGCGGCAATGGCTGAGCAAAAAAGACCCGCGTTGGTAGGCTTGCAGCAAGTCGGCCAAGGGCATTTGCCCAGATTCCAAGGTGGCCACCAACTGCTCCAATTCTTGCAAACCGGCTTCGTAACTTGCGGGCAAGGCTTGAGCTTGGGTTGGCGCAGTTGGAGGTGTTGTGGCCTTGGGCATGGGTGCTTGAAGAGTGGTTTGAACCGATTGTAGAGGGGGTCTGGGGTGCGGCTACAATCCCCTTCCCTCTGGCGACCTGCCAGTTTTTTAATCACCTCCCTGTGGGGAGTCTTTAGGTCAGGACGGTCCATGTCTGATTTAAGTCTTCAACTGCAGCAGGCCTCAGGCCAACTCCCAGTTACAAGCTATTTTGACGAGGCGCTTTATCAGCGCGAAATGGCTTTGCTGTTTCAGCAAGGTCCTCGTTATGTCGGTCATGCCTTGGCCGTGCCCGAGGTGGGTGATTACATGGCCTTGCCCCAAGAACATGAAGGCCGGGCGTTGGTGCGCAACGCACAGGGCATCGAACTGATCTCCAATATTTGCCGCCACCGACAAGCGGTGATGCTCAAGGGTCGTGGCAATTTGCAATCGCCTGCCGCCAACATGGGCGGCAACATTGTCTGCCCCTTGCACCGCTGGACCTATGCACCCAATGGGCAACTGCTCGGGGCCCCGCACTTCCAACAAGACCCGTGTCTTAACCTGAACAACTACCAATTGCGCGAGTGGAATGGCTTGCTGTTCGAGGACAACGGCCGCGACATCGAGGCCGATTTGGCCCACATGGGTCCACGCAGCCAACTCGACTTCACCGGCTATGCCCTAGACCACGTGGAATTGCACGAGTGCAACTACAACTGGAAAACCTTCATCGAGGTCTACCTTGAGGATTACCACGTGGGTCCATTCCACCCCGGCTTGGGCAACTTTGTCACCTGCGACGATTTGCAATGGGAATTCAAAAAAGAATATTCGGTGCAAACCGTGGGTGTAGCCAACCGTCTGGGCAAAGCTGGCAGTCCCACCTATGAACGCTGGCACGATGCCTTGTTGAAATACAACCAAGGTGCGGTTCCACCCCACGGCGCGATTTGGCTCACCTACTACCCGCACATCATGGTCGAGTGGTACCCGCATGTGCTCACCGTCTCCAGCTTGCACCCTATGGGCCCGCGCAAAACCATGAACATGGTGCAGTTCTTCTATCCAGAAGAAATCGTGGCTTTCGAGCGTGAGTTTGTCGAAGCGCAACGCGCGGCCTACATGGAAACCTGCATCGAAGACGATGAAATCGCTGAACGCATGGACCAAGGCCGCTGGGCCTTGATGCAACGCGGCGACAACGAAATCGGTCCCTACCAAAGCCCGATGGAAGACGGCATGCAACAGTTTCATGAGTGGTACCACCAGCACATGAACGTCCAACCTTAATGCAAGCCCTGTGGATGCTGCTGGCCGCAGCTTTGTTGGCCAGCATGAGTGTGTGCGTGAAATTCGCATCCGCTTACTTTCACGCCAGTGAATTGGTGTTTTTTCGCGGCCTGATCAGCTTGGGCTTGGTGGCGGCTTTTGCCCACTATCGCGGCACACCCCTCAAAACGCCTATCCCGGCCATGCACTTTTGGCGCAGCATCGTTGGTGTCACATCCTTGGGTGCTTGGTTTTATGCGATTGGCAAACTGCCCTTGGCCACCGCCATGACCCTGAACTACATGAGCAGTGTATGGATTGCCGCGTTTTTGGTGGGCGGCAGTTTGATGGGCACACTCACTGGCAACGGACACGACATGCGTCGTCAAGGGCCCTTGGTGTTGGCCGTTCTCATGGGCTTTGTGGGTGTGGTCATGATGCTGCGACCAACCATCGAGCAAAACCAATTGTTCGCTGGTTTGGTGGGCCTCATCTCAGGGTTTTTTGCCGCCTTCGCTTACATGCACGTGATGGCCTTGGGCCGCACGGGTGAGCCCATCACAAGGATTGTTTTTTACTTCGCCTTAGGCACCACTGTGGCGGGTTTGTTGGGCATGACCGTCACGGGCTTGTCAACATGGCGCTGGGAGCACGCGGCTTGGTTGCTGCCGATTGGCATCTTGGCCTCCTTGGGTCAGGTTTGTCTCACTCTGGCGTTTTCACGTGGCTCCACCCTGGTGGTGGCCAATTTGCAATACGCGGGCATCGTGTTTGCAGCGCTTTACGGCATGGTGTTGTTTGACGAACAATTGCCCACCATCGGCTGGCTGGGCATGGGCTTGATCATCGCCAGTGGCGTGGCCTCCACTGTGTTGCGCACCCGCGCCGTTCCCGATTCACCTGCTGAGGAGCATTGAGCATGTACACCACTTTGATTTCCGTGC
>JBIIPF010000236.1:0-3327 GCA_044342755.1 Limnohabitans sp.
TCCGCCGCCACATGACCTTCGTGCACCGCTTTGTGCGCCAACATGGGTTGGCCCACGATGTCGCCAATGGCGAAGATGTGCGGCACGTTGGTGCGCATCTGAATGTCCACGTTGATGAAGCCACGCTCACTCACGTCCACACCGGCTTTGTCGGCGGCGATTTTTTTTCCATTGGGTGTGCGGCCCACCGCTTGCAACACCAAGTCGTAAACCTGCGGCGCAGGTGCACCCTCGCCTTCAAAGGTCACCTCGATGCCTTTGGCCATGGCGCGTGCCGACACGGTTTTGGTTTTCAACATGATGTTGTCAAAGCGTGGTGCGTTCATTTTTTGCCAAATTTTCACCAGGTCGCGGTCTGCGCCTTGCATGAGACCGTCCATCATTTCCACCACGTCCAGGCGAGCGCCCAGCGTGCTGTAAACCGTGCCCATTTCCAAACCGATGATGCCGCCGCCCAAGATCAACATGCGCTTGGGTACCTTGGCCAGTTGCAATGCACCGGTGCTGTCAACCACACGCGGGTCGTCGGGCATGAAGGGCAAATGCACGGCTTGGCTGCCCGCTGCAATGATGCAGTTTTTGAAACCCACCACTTTGCTGCTGCCGGTTTTGTCTTGCGCCTTGCCGGTGGTTTCTTCCACCGCCACATGGTGGCTGCCCACAAACACGCCGTAGCCCCGCACCACGGTGACCTTGCGCATCTTGGCCATGGCGGCCAAACCGCCTGTGAGCTTGGCGATGACTTTTTCTTTGTGGCCGCGCAGCATGTCGATGTTGACTTTGGGCTTGCCAAAGTCCACGCCCACACTGGACAAATGACTCACCTCGTCCATCACCGCAGCCACATGCAACAAGGCTTTGGAGGGAATGCAGCCCACGTTCAAACAGACCCCGCCCAACTCGGCGTAGCGCTCAACGATGACCACTTTCAGGCCCAAATCGGCCGCGCGAAACGCTGCGCTGTAGCCGCCTGGGCCACCGCCCAAGACCAACAGATCGCAGTCCATGTCCACCGCACCGCTGTAACTGTTGGCTGAAGTATTTACCACACGCACAGCTGCCGCAGGGGCAGTTGGGCTGGGAGATTCAGGTGCTGCGGGTGCTGCGGGTGCTGCACTTGATGATGCAGGTGCTGAAGCAGGCGCAGTTGGCACTGGGTCAGCAGCAGCCGTCGCTTCCAGCGACACAATGACCGAGCCTTGCTTGACCTTGTCACCCAGCTTCACTTTCAAAGCGGTGACCACACCGGCGTGTGAAGAGGGAATTTCCATCGAGGCTTTGTCGCTCTCGACGGTGATGAGGCTTTGATCGACCGCCACGGTGTCGCCCACCTTCACCAACAATTCAATCACAGCCACTTCGTCGAAGTCGCCAATGTCAGGTACTTGAATGTCTATTGGAGCCATGTTGTTCTCAGTCAGTGAGGGGTCTCAAGCTTGTGCGAGACCCCAAGTTTTAAAGCATGACGCGGCGGAAATCGGCCAGCACTTGGCCCAAATACGCGTTGAAACGCGCCGCAGCAGCACCATCAATCACACGGTGGTCCCAGGTCAGCGACAAGGGCAACATCAAGCGAGGTTCGAATTCTTTGCCGTTCCAAACCGGTTCCATGTTGCTGCGACAGACCCCCAAAATGGCCACTTCAGGCGCATTGATGATGGGCGTGAAATAGCGTCCACCAATGCCGCCCAAGCTGGAGATGGTGAAGGTGGCGCCAGACATTTCAGCAGGGCTCAACTTGCCTTCGCGGGCTTTCTTGGCCAGTTCGCCCATTTCGGCGCTGATTTGCAAAATGCCTTTTTTGTCGGCGTCTTTCAACACCGGCACCATCAGGCCATTGGGCGTGTCGGCGGCAAAACCGATGTGCCAATAGTGTTTGAAGACCAGTGCATCGCCATCGAGGGAACTGTTGAACTGCGGAAATTTTTGCAGCGCGGCCACGCAAGCCTTGATGAGGAAGGCCAGCATGGTGACTTTGACGCCGCTTTTTTCATGCTCTTTGTTGGTCAACACGCGGAAGGCTTCGAGCTCGGTGATGTCTGCATCGTCATGGTTGGTGACGGCTGGAATCATCACGGCGTTGCGCAACAAATTGGCGCCGCTGATTTTTTGAATCCGACCCAACTCTTTGCGCTCGATAGGACCGAACTTGGCGAAATCCACCTTGGGCCAAGGTATCAAGCCCAAGCCTGCACCGTCACCCGCAGGCGCTTTGCTTGACTGCGATTGCGTGCGGGTCTCGCCAGCCATGACGGCACGGCTGAAAGATTGGATGTCTTCCAAACCGATGCGGCCTTTGGGGCCACTGCCTTTGACTTCGTTCAAAGGCACGCCCAATTCGCGGGCAAATTTGCGCACCGACGGCGAGGCATGGGGCAAGGCACCAGTGGGTGCCACCGTGGGTTGGTGCGCGGGTGCTGTCACTGGGGCCACGGAAGCAACTGCAGCAGCAACAGCAACAGGGACACTGACAACGGGCACGGCAGGGGCTGCGGCCGCAGGCGCGGGCGGTGCAACGGCGGGCGGTGCAACGGCGGGCTGTGCAGAAGGTGCCACAGGGGCCGCACCAGCCACCTCGGTGGCGTCCAACTTGACAATCAGCGACCCTTGCTTGACCTTGTCGCCCAGCTTGACCATCAATTCGGTCACCACACCAGCGTGGGAGGACGGGATTTCCATCGAGGCTTTGTCTGATTCAACGGTGATCAGGGACTGCTCGGCGCGCACCTTGTCGCCGACTTTCACCAACAGTTCAATCACTGCAACTTCGTCAAAGTCACCGATGTCGGGGACATTCACTTCCATCATGGCCATTTGTTTCTCCCTGAATCAGGCGTACAGCGGATTGATCTTGTCCGCTTGCAGTTTGTATTTTTGAATCGCTTGCGCCACGGTGGATGCAGGCACGGTGCCGTCTTCGCTCAAGGCTTTGAGGGCAGCGACCACGATGTAGTGGCGGTTCACCTCAAAGTGTTCGCGCAGTTTGCTGCGGAAGTCTGAACGACCAAAACCATCCGTGCCCAAGACCTTGTAGTTGCGACCCGCTGGCAAGTGACCACGGATTTGTTCGGCATAGGCTTTCATGTAATCGGTGGACGCGACCACCGGACCTTCATGAGCACCCAGTTGCTGTGCCACGAAGGACATGCGTGGTGCCTCGGTGGGGTGCATCAGATTCCAACGCTCCGCTTCGGCACCATCGCGTGCCAATTCGTTGAAGCTGGGGCAGCTCCACACATTGGCGGCCACGCCCCAATCGGTTGCCAACAATTCACGTGCCGCCATGGATTCACGCAAGATGGTGCCCGAACCCAACAGGTTCACGCG
>JBIIPF010000237.1:0-3307 GCA_044342755.1 Limnohabitans sp.
GCCGACTGACCGCAACTTCAGACTTGAAGGATCTTGGAAAGTCACTTGGACACACGTCATCAGACCCGATAAGCCACCTCAGACTTTAAAGTCGTCTGGTTTTTACAGAGGGAAGTACGCATTTCTTAGTGACATCGATCCAGCGAAGCCGTCCTCAGCCGAGCAACCAAGCCGAGAAGCCTTGTTTACGCTGCGAAGTGGTGAAACGCTGACCCTGATGACCAAAGCCGTTGCGCTTTCGTCGCTGCCACCAAGATCATTGGTTTTGCAAGTGGTTGACAACGAACGCTATTTAGAAACCAGGCGTTTTGGTCTTTACGTTGAGGGTGGGTTGTTTGGCATTCTCTTCGCATTGGCCATATTTGGCTGGTACTCGTATTTTGTCAACAAAGACCGAGCAGGACTTTTTTACGGCATCTGGATTTCGTTTGCGCTGTTGCAAATCGCTTCACTTCCAACGCATGACGGATCACACCTGGCTGAGTTCTTCATCAATACAGATGACCAATATTTTGGCGTGAGTTCGATGGCGGGGTTCTATTCCTACGTTGGATCCTACGGGCAAATCATTTTTTACTTTATTTTTGCAAGCGCTTACCTGCAAATTGCCAAGTTCTATCCCAAAACGCAAATGGCGATCTACATCTTGATCGGGTATTTTTTGCTCCATATGTGGGCCAACCTTGGGCTTGCGCACAATCTACCGCCGCAAATATTTTTTGGCATCAATGCCATTTTGCCGTTGGTTGTATTTCTATTGCTCTACAAGGCAGCCATTGAAAGATACCGACAAGGCATGAGCGTTGCGATGTTTTGGCTGATTGCTTCCATACCCTATTTCCTCTTTAGATTGATTTTTGTCTCTGGCTTGATGGGCTTTCCTTCGGTATTCAGCTACCTTCCGGAGTCTGGTTTCAGTTACCTGCTTCAAAACACCAATGTTTCTCAATCTATGGGGCTGTGCGGCGAGGCGCTCATCATGGCCTTGGCCGTCATCAGCCGCAATGTCTGGATTCAAAAAGAATTGGCAAAGACGCTTGACGCGCAAAAAGTGTTGGTGGAGGGGCAAAACAAGGTGTTGGAAGAAACCGTGGCAGCCCGCACCAAAGAACTCGAAGCGCAGCACCAAGAACTGGATGAAGCGCATCAACTGGTCGTGGGTTCGGTCAATTACGCCAGCCGTTTGCAGCGCGGACAGTTGCCGCGCCCAATTCGTGTCGATGGCCGCTTTGCCTCGTTTGCAACGATGTGGGAACCACGCGACACCATCGGCGGCGATTTGTATTGGATTTCATCCTCGCAGCATGACGGTCCGTTTGTGTTGGCCGTGGCCGATTGCACGGGACACGGCGTCCCTGGTGCCATGCTGTCCTTGCTGGTGAGCAATTCGCTGGAGCGTATTTATGCCAGTGACACCCTGGAAAATCCGGTGTCGGCCTTGACCTCGTTGGACCATTTTGTGCGCACCGGCTTGAACCAAGACCGCCCTGACAGTGAAAGCGACGACGGTTGTGACGCCACGGTGTTGCGCATTGACCGGCGCTTACAACGCGTGGAATATGCTGGCGCAAAGATCGACTTGTTCCATGTGAACACGGCCGGCTTGGTCACTCGGCACATGGCACAACGCGTGAGCTTGGGCTACAAAGACCGCGTGCCATCAACGCAGATACCCGAGGTCAAGATCTTGCCCTATGAGAAAGGCGATCTGTTTGTCATCGTCACGGATGGATTGACAGACCAAGTGGGCGGTGAGGCTGGCAAACCCAAAGTGTCGTATGGGTATCGGCGTTTGGAGCAGTTGTTGTCTGCCCATGCGGGGGGTCAGGCGCAGCAAGTCATCGATGCGCTGCGCCAAGACTTTGTTCGCTGGCAAGGAACACACACTCGGCGTGACGATGTCACCGCAGTGGTATTTTCGCTTTAGTGACGATGAAAAATAGACTTGCACGCCGTTGATTGAAAAGGAATTGTGAACATGGATTTATCTCAAGCCATTTTGTTGCGCAACAGTTTGCGCCACAACAACGTCATCATGGCCTACAACGGCACGGTGACGGATGACCTGATGGTCACGTTGGCCGATTTGCTCAAAGAGCGATTGGTGGCCAATGACGAGGTCAAGCGTTCCAAATTGATCTTTGCTGTCTTCATGGAAGGGGTGCAAAACCTGATTTGGCACGGCAAAGAACACGCTGAAAACATGGGCATGATTTTGATCACTGAGCATGAGAAAGAGATCACCATCATGTGTGGCAACCGGATTGAAAAAGACAAGACCCAAGGCTTGAAAGACAGACTGACGCAAATTGAAGGGGCGGACAAGGAAACCATCCGTCAGCTCTACCGCGACGGCATGTCCAATGCCAGCGAACACGAAGGGCCGGGTTCCGGACTCGGTTTGCTTGAAATTGCCCGCCGAGCAACCCACCCCATCAGCTATGCCTTTGTGGATGTGGATGACCACAGCGTTGACTTTATTTTGGCCGCAACAATCTGAGCAAGAAGGATCCCCATGAACATCGCCGCCACCGACCGAACTCCCGCCATCACATTGAGCCAATCTCCCTTGAAGCTCAGCATCAGCGGTGAATCCTTCCCAGAAGATGTGTCAGCCTTTTATGGTGAAGTGATTGCAGCCATCAACCAATTAACCACCACCGCCAAAGGCAAATTGGAGGTGGAGATGGCCATGGTCTACATCAACAGCTCCAGTATCAAAGCCATGTACCGTATTTTTGAAGGCTTGGACGCTTACCGGCAAGCTGGCAACGAGGTGCAAGTGACATGGATTGCCGAAGCGGATGACGACATC
The DNA here is from genome assembly GCA_044342755.1 of Limnohabitans sp. Classification (GTDB taxonomy): domain Bacteria; phylum Pseudomonadota; class Gammaproteobacteria; order Burkholderiales; family Burkholderiaceae_C; genus Limnohabitans. The sequence continues at coordinate 2,816 of JBIIPF010000237.1, forward strand.
ATGCAAGAACTCGGCGAGGACTTCAAAGACCGTTTTCAATCGCTGAATTTCTCTGTCGAACAACATGACTGAAAACGTCTTTGATCTGTACGACCGCGAGAAGCTATTGCTGGCCGAGGGCCAAGCGATATTGGACAGCGGTCCACCAGCAGAGAAGCAAGCCTTTGCAGAGCGTTTGTTTGATCGCTTTTCCAAATTGGTCAGAGAGAACGAAGATTTAACCCGTCATTCGGATCGGCAAGAACAACGACTGGTCAAACTCAACCGCAACCTGAAAACCCAAACCTTGGAGTTGGAGCAGCAACGCAGCCGGCTGGAAGGCTTGTCGCAACAACTCGCCAAGTACTTGCCGCCGCAAATTCACGACGCCTTGTTCGCTGGCAAATACGACACACAAATCACCACGCAACGCAAAAAACTCACCGTTTTTTTCAGCGACATCAAAGACTTCACGCGCACGGCTGAATCCTTGCAACCCGAGTCCCTCACCGA
>JBIIPF010000238.1:0-3304 GCA_044342755.1 Limnohabitans sp.
CCTTCAACGAGGACGGCACTTACACCTTGGAGTTCCCCTACTCGGATGAGCGCGAGCTGTTGGGCGACATCCTGCGCTTTGGCGCGGATGTGGAGGTCTTGGGCCCCCCGTCGTTGCGGCAAAGTACGCAACGTGCGGTTGAACAACTGTCCGACATGTACGCGCTTGACAGCCCTTAAGCTTTTAAGCCCCGTGAGTGGCCGCCCAGTTGACACAACCTTGAAGACCGTATTGACTTTGACCCGGCTTACATTGATGAGCGAAAGGACTTGTATGTGGGTGCGGGGTTGGGTTTTTGACAACGCCAACACCTTAGTGGTTGCTGTTCAGACTTGCGCGATGTCCTTTTCAAGCACCAAACGAACGTATCTTGTGTAGGGAATGCCTTGGGCCTTTGCTTTGGCCTTCAAGGCATTCAGCAAGTTTTGAGGAAGGCGCAAATTCAAGGCAGCGGCCTTGGGTTGGAATTCAAATTTCGCGTGCTTGAAGCCTGTCAAGTCATAGCTTGATAAATCTGCAGTGCTCACAAAGTCTTCGGCTGCCTCATCGGAGGGCAACGATGGCAACTGCTGGGTTTTGTTTTTCATAGTGGTCAATTTCCTTTTGATGCATGAACCTGGCACTGCGTGAAACGCCATGCTTGCCGCATTTGGGCCAGTTGCCGGCATCCCAATCAAAGCTGGCCAGCTTCATGGCTTAATCATACGTATTTGTCTACACATTTGTAGCGTGTTTCTTTTTTTGGCATCGCAGACCTCACTCTCAGTGGTTTCGATTGCAGTTATCAACTGAAGCGTTATATGTTGCTTTTGGAATTGATATTGAATGTAAAAATCACTATTTAGATTGACTAAATTCACCCTGCTTAAGCTCTGAGCAGCTCACAACCTGATCCAGGGGCACTCATGGCGGTTGCCGCCTCGCATCAGGCACGAGGTGACTTTTTCCTCGCAGTTTTTTTATTTGCTTGGCTTTCGCTTTGGTGGTTCATCCCCAAGGGTTGATCAGCGTCACGCCACAAGGCTGAAAATCCGCCACATTTCGGGTCACCACAGTGAGTCCATGGACCAGCGCCGTCGCAGCAATCAATCCGTCTCGCACTGGCCGCGGGTTGGGCACATGCAAGGCCGCGCTTCGCTGCACCACCGGCAGATCCACCGACAACACGCGTCCCTCAAAGGCTGGCAGCACATGTTGGTTCATCCATTGTCGAAGCAGCTCACCTTGGGTGCTGTCGCGGCGCATGGCCAGTTGAATGCCTATCTCCAGTTCTTGGATGGTGATGACGGATACAAACAGACTTGCCGTTTGCACGCTTTGAGCCCACTGCGCCACCTTGGGGTCTGCGCGGCCCGCGCCAACTTTGCGAAGTTCGGAAACAACGTTGGTATCGAGCAAGTACATCAGGAAAAATCCGCTGCTTGCGCCACATCACTCAGCTTGGGCGTGTCCAAGACCAACTCCGCCACGCCGGGCATTGACAGCAACTCACCGATCTTGGGCTGACCACCTGTGAGCTGCTGGTAATGCGCCATGCTCATCAGGACATGGGCAGGTCGGCCCCGGTCGGTGATGAACACCGGGCCAAAGTTGGCTGCTTTTTTGGCTTCGCTGACCGCTTGGTTGAATTCACGGCCTGACATGCTGGAAATGGACATGGCGGGACTCCTGAAAAATGTAGTTATGTTGCTACAAGTTGATTTTGTCCTTTATTTTTATGCATTGCAAGCGCAGATGAGGTCAAGCTGTGCGTTTGAATTTTTTGATGTCGGCTTACTGTTGAAGCGTCAGATTACCTCGCTCATTTGGCTCAATATTGAAATCAGGTTGGCTTTTTGTCAGAAATAACAGTAAACTTCTGACAATTTAAGAATGAGCCCACTCGCCCACTCGATCCTCTCGCAAGCGCAATCTCTTCCCGAGGGAGGGCTGCTTTCGCCCAAAGAGTTCTTGCACCTAGGGTCTCGTGCTGCGATTGATCAGTCCCTCTCTCGCATGGCTCGCGAAGGAAAGTTGCTCAGAGTTGGCCGAGGAGCCTATGCCCTGCCAATTCAGGGCCGGTTTGGCGTTCGGCCTCCCTCTAGCGAATCTGTGATGGAGGCCATTGAGTCCGCCAGTGGTGAGACGGTGGTGGCCAGCGGCGCCGCAGAGGCCAATTTTTTGGGGCTGACCACGCAGGTCCCCACACGGGAGGTCTACTTGACTTCTGGTCCTTCTCGTCGACTGAAACTGGGAAATCGAGAGATCGAGCTCAAGCAAGGCAACCGCTGGCAAATGCTGCTGGGCAAACGCCCAGCAGGTAAAGCCATCCGTGCGCTCATCTGGTTTGGCCCTGAACAAGCCCCCAAGATCCTGGAAATTCTCAGAAGCAAGCTTTCCATTCAGGAATGGGAGGCCATACATCAGGCTCGCGCGAGATTGCCGAGCTGGATGGCAAAAGCAGTGAGCGAGGTGGCGATTGGCTGATTCATGGCTCACGCTCAGCCGCGAAGATCAAGCTGAAGCACTCGAAGTGGCGTCAGCTCAGACCGGCCGCCCTCCCCACCTTCTGGAAAAAGACATCTGGGTGGTATGGACACTGTCTGCCATTTACGAGTCAGCCCTTGCGGAAAAATTGACTTTCAAAGGTGGCACCTCGCTGTCCAAGGTCTACAAGATCATCGACCGTTTCTCAGAAGACATTGATCTGACCTGCGATATACGCGAGGTGGTTCCAGAACTTCTGCGCAACGGCAACCCGATCCCTGACTCACCCAGTCAAGCAAAAAAAATCACCGCCCGGGTTCGTGAACGATTGCCGCAATGGATTGAGAGCGAAGTGGTTCCGATTCTGCTTTCAGCCTTGCAACGAGATGGGGTGCAGGCCAATTTGTCACTTGCTGGCAATGAAAATGAAAAGCTGATCTTGGCCTACAAGCCCATCAAGGTAGGCACCGGCTATACGGCATCCACCATTCAGCTTGAGTTTGGTGGGCGTGCCACAGGTGAGCCTCACCAGCGTCATGCCGTCACCTGTGACATGGCACCGACAATCAATGAAATTGTGTTCCCAAAGGCACATCCTTTGGTGATGGATGCTGAACGTACTTTCTGGGAAAAAGCCACAGCAGCGCATGTGTACTGCCGCCAGGGTCGATGGCGCGGTGAGCGTTATTCACGGCATTGGTACGACCTGGCTGCCATGGCCAACTCGGGGCATGCCCAAGCAGCAATCGCTAACCGTGAACTCGCCTATGCAGTAGCCCAACATAAGTCCATGTTCTTTCCAGAAAAAGATGCCAACAAAAACTCGATTGACTACAAG
>JBIIPF010000239.1:0-3261 GCA_044342755.1 Limnohabitans sp.
TTGCAAGTTGAGCCAAAACCGCGCTTCCATGTTGAAGAACAAGCCCAGTCGCAAGGCCGTGTCGGGCGTGATGGGTCGAATCCCATTGACCAATTCGCTGATGCGACTGGGCGGCACGTCAATATCGGCAGCCAATTGACGCGCCGAGATGCCCATGGGCTTCATGAAGTCTTCCAGCAAGATTTCGCCAGGGTGAATTTCTTTCAATAAGTCCGTCATGTTGAGCTCCTAGTGGTAGTCCACAATTTCAACTTGGTGTGCACCATCTGTTTGCCAGATGAAACAAATGCGCCATTGTTCATTGACGCGAATGCTGTGCTGCCCCGCTCGATCACCCTTCAAGGCTTCAAGCTGGTTGCCTGGCGGAATACGCAAACTGCTCAGTTCACCGGCCGCATGCAGTTGCAGCAATTTGCGACGGGCGACACGTTCGATGTTCTTGAACCGAGGCACAACGCGGCTTTGGAACAAGGCTTGGGTGTCGGCGCAAGCAAATGAATGGATCATGCTGGATGATATTCTGTAGTACAGAATCTGTAAAGCAGAAGACTGATTACACTTGAAATCAACCAAACCCCTCCCATTTACAGGGCTGAATTCCAACAGCCCACCCTTTTCGCATGTCTGATCACAACCCCACCCCGCCGTCCGAGCCGACGGCCAACCCCGAGCCCGCCATGGACGCCAACCCCCATCCCGATCAAGCCCCGCTGCCAGAAGACCCGTTGAGCGTGGCCCAAGCCGAGGTGGCCAAGTTGACCGCCGTGAACGCCGAATTGGCCGACCAATTCCTGCGCGCCAAGGCCGAGGCTGAAAACGCCCGCCGCCGCGCTGACGAAGAAGTGTCCAAGGCCCGCAAATTCGCGGTGGAGTCGTTTGCCGAAAGCCTGCTGCCCGTGGCCGACAGCCTGACCGCCGGCTTGGCCATTGCCGACGCCAGCGCAGAGCAACTGCGCGAGGGCTCAGAAGCCACGCTGCGGCAGCTCAAAAGCGCCTTGGAGCGCCACAAAGTCATTGAAATCAACCCTGAAGCGGGTGCCAAGTTCGACCCGCACCAGCACCAAGCCATTTCGGTGGTGCCAGCAGAACAGGAAGCCAACACGGTGGTCACCGTGCTGCAAAAGGGCTATTTGATTGCCGAGCGGGTGCTGCGCCCGGCCTTGGTGACGGTTTCTGCGCCGAAATAACCCCAGATTCACGGGCATTCAAAGGTTTTTCAGGCCGCAAGGCTTGAAATCGAAAAACTTATCCACAGCTATTCAACATTGTTAAACAGGAATTGAGGCGGTTGCCTACGGGGGCCAAATCACACAGGAGAAAAAAATGGGAAGAATCATTGGCATTGACCTCGGCACCACCAACTCGTGCGTGGCCATCATGGAAGGCAACACCACCAAGGTGATCGAGAACGCCGAAGGCGCGCGCACCACCCCGTCCATCATTGCGTACCAAGAAGACGGCGAAATTTTGGTCGGCGCCTCCGCCAAACGCCAAGCGGTGACCAACCCGCGCAACACCTTGTACGCCGTCAAGCGCCTGATTGGCCGCAAATTTGACGAAAAAGAAGTTCAAAAAGACATCGACTTGATGCCCTACACCATTGCCAAAGCCGACAACGGCGACGCTTGGGTGGAGGTGCGTGGCAACAAGTTGGCCCCACCGCAAATCAGCGCTGAAATTTTGCGCAAGATGAAGAAAACCGCCGAGGACTACCTGGGCGAAGAAGTCACTGAAGCTGTCATCACGGTGCCCGCGTATTTCAACGACGCACAACGCCAAGCCACCAAAGACGCGGGGCGCATCGCCGGCTTGGATGTCAAACGCATCATCAACGAACCCACCGCTGCCGCTTTGGCTTTCGGTTTGGACAAGACCGAAAAAGGCGACCGCAAAATTGCCGTTTACGACTTGGGTGGTGGCACGTTTGACGTGTCCATCATCGAGATTGCTGATGTGGATGGCGAAAAACAATTTGAAGTGCTGTCCACCAACGGCGACACTTTCTTGGGCGGCGAAGACTTTGACCAACGCATCATCGACTTCATCATCACCGAGTTCAAAAAGGACTCTGGTGTTGATTTGTCCAAAGACGTGTTGGCCTTGCAGCGTCTGAAAGAAGCCGCTGAAAAAGCCAAGATCGAACTCTCCTCTTCCACCGGCACCGACATCAACCTGCCCTATGTCACCGCCGATGCATCTGGCCCCAAACACTTGAACATCAAGCTCAACCGCGCCAAGTTGGAACAACTGGTCGACGAGTTGATCGAGCGCACCATCGCGCCTTGCCGCACCGCCATCAAAGACGCTGGCGTGTCGGTTGGCGACATCGACGACGTGATCTTGGTCGGCGGCATGACCCGCATGCCCAAGGTGCAAGACAAGGTGAAAGAATTCTTCGGCCAAGAGCCTCGCCGCGACGTCAACCCTGACGAAGCCGTGGCGGTTGGTGCTGCCATCCAAGGCCAAGTGCTGTCGGGTGACCGCAAAGACGTGCTGTTGTTGGACGTGACGCCTTTGTCCTTGGGCATTGAAACCCTGGGCGGCGTGATGACCAAGATGATCGCCAAGAACACCACCATTCCCACCAAGTTTGCGCAAACCTTCTCGACCGCAGACGACAACCAACCGGCTGTCACCATCAAGGTTTACCAAGGCGAGCGTGAAATGGCCTCTGGCAACAAGAGCCTGGGTGAATTCAACCTCGAAGGTATTCCACCAGCGCCGCGCGGTACACCGCAAATTGAAGTGTCGTTTGACATCGATGCCAACGGCATTCTGCACGTGGGTGCCAAAGACAAGGCCACGGGCAAAGAAAACAAAATCACCATCAAAGCCAACTCGGGATTGAGCGAAGCCGAGATTCAACAAATGGTGAAAGACGCTGAACTCAACGCCGCCGAAGACAAGAAAAAACTTGAAATCGTGCAAGCGCGCAACCAAGGCGATGCAGCTGTGCATGACGTGAAGAAATCCCTCACCGAGCATGGCGACAAAGTGGAAGCGGCAGACAAAGACAAAATCGAAGCCGCCATGAAAGAGTTGGAAGAAGCGTTGAAAGGCGAAGACAAAGAGGCCATCCATGCCAAAACCGAAGCGCTCATGACCGCCGCCCAAAAGCTGGGCGAAATGGTGTATGCCGACAAGCAAGCCAAAGAAGCCGCCGGTGCTACTGGCGGCGCCGACCACAGCCACGACAAACCCCAGGACGACAACGTGGTGGACGCCGAGGTCAAAGAAGTCAAGAAACCTTAAACCTTTCAA
>JBIIPF010000240.1:0-3222 GCA_044342755.1 Limnohabitans sp.
CCAAGGTCTGCAAGTTGCTCGATGAATTGCCGCGCAATGCCATGGGGAAAGTGCAGAAGAATGTGCTTCGCCAGCAATTGGGGTCAGATTCCAACTACTCGGCCAAGGCCTTTTCAATCACTTCACCCAATTCAATGACGGCCAAGGCGTAATAACTGCTGCGGTTGTAGCGGGTGACGACGAAGAAGTTCTCGGTACCGGCCACGTAAGAGGGCGCATCGTTGCCATTGAACAATTCCACCAAGGCCAACGGACCCTCGAACGCACGCCCCGCCTCGGACAAAGCCACTTGTTGCGACGCCAAATGCGCCGCCGTCCAAGAAGGCACGATGTCGGGGGCCAGCAACGCATCCAAATCTGTGCCTTGCGCCTGCATGTTCACCTCGAAATGCGTGGGCATGCTGGTTTGCCAGCCATAAGCCTGGAAGTAATTCGCTATCGAGCCAATTGCATCCGTGCTGCTCTTGGCCAAATCGATGCGGCCATCGTTGTCAAAGTCCACTGCAAACTTGGCGATGCTTGATGGCATGAACTGCGGCCAACCGATGGCCCCCGCATAACTGCCGAGCTGGTTTTTCAGCGCCGGGTTTTTCAGTCGCTGTTGCAAGAACATCCCCAACTCGTTTTTAAAAAAAGCCTCGCGTTCTGAGGCTTGTTTGTGTTCTTTGGGGAACGCCAAGCTGAGCGTGGCCAAGGCGTCCAACACTTTGAACTGCCCTTGGTGTTGTCCGAAATAAGTTTCCACCCCCAAGATGCCGACGATGTAACGCGAGGGCACACCATAGGTTTTTTCAGCGCGTTGCAGCGCGGCCTCGTGCTGGCGCCAAAACTGCACACCAGCGTCGATGCGTCGCGGCTCGATGAACCGCGAACGGTAAGCCGCCCAATTTTTTGCTGTGGGCGCAGCGGCGGGCAGGATCATTTGTTGCACTTGCGGCAGCACCCGTGCTTTGGAAATCTGCTGCTGCACCCAAGCCACGGGCATGTCGTGTTGCTTGGCCAATTCGCGGGCCAAGGCTTTCACCGCTGCTGTGTTGCCAAAGGCTTTGCCAAGCCGCACCTTGGCAGCTTTGCTGCGTTGACCGGGCTTGGATGCTTTCTTGGCTATGGCAGTGCTGGGCTTGGCCGTGCTTTTGACGGGCGTCTTCGAAGCAACTGCAGTCGAAGAAGAGGTTGTTGCAAGCTTTGCATCCTTGCCCACTTGTGAGGTCGCAGCATCCTTGGTTGCGCCATCTGGTTTCAAGTTGGGCGTGGTGTTTTGAGCCCATGCAGGAAACACAGAAACAACAAAGAACAGGAGGAGGGCAGCGCGGCGTGGCCAAACAAAGATGTGCATGGCGGGCAAGTGTAGCGAAGCCACGTTGCACAATACGTCCATCCATCGGCACTGCACCATGAACCCACTCTCAGAATTTCTTTCAACCTGGACCCAAGAAGCGCTGTCGCGCAGCGTATTGCATGAACTCGGCTGGCTGCTGTTGGCCTTGGGCTTGGCCTGGCTGATCGTCAAGCAACTCAGCCGCTATGCCGCGCCTGCCTCCGTTTTGTTTGGCCGCCAATTGGCCGATGGCTTGTTGTTCCCAGCTGTGGCTTTGGCCTTGGTGTACATCGGCCAACTTTGGTTGGCCAAGCAGCAAAACCTCATGCTGCTCAAAGTGGCCGTGCCGGTGTTGCTGTCGCTGGTGCTCATTCGCTTGTGTGCGCGGGTCCTCACAGCGGTGTTCCCGCAGTCACCCTTGGCGGTGCTCACCGAGCGGCTCATCTCTTGGTTGGCCTGGTTGGTGGCGATTTTGTGGATCACCGATTTGCTGCCCCTGGTGGCCAACGAGATGGCGCAAATCCATTTCAACTTTGGCAAGTCGCGCATCGATTTGCGTTCATTGGTCGAAGGTATTTTGTCGTCGGGCTTGGTGCTGGTGTTGACGCTGTGGTTGTCGGCCACCATCGAGCAACATGTGCTGGCGCAAACCATGACCGATTTGTCGATGCGCAAAATCGCCTCGAACGTGTTGCGTGCCGTGTTGTTGTTGGTCGGTTTGTTGCTCACCTTGTCGGCAGTGGGTGTGGACCTGACCGCGCTGTCGGTCTTGGGCGGTGCTTTGGGCGTGGGGCTGGGCTTGGGTTTGCAAAAACTCGCGGCCAATTACGTCAGTGGTTTTGTGGTCTTGGTAGAGCGCTCGGTGCGCATCGGCGATGTGATTCGCGTCGATGGCATGGAGGGCACGGTCACCGACATCAAAACCCGCTATACCTTGCTGCGCGACGCCAATGGCCGCGAAACCATCATCCCCAATGACATGCTGATCACCCAACGCGTGGACAATTTCTCGCTCACGCAAAGCGCGGTGGCGCTGCAATGCCCGTTCACCTTGGCGCTCGACAGCGACCCCGCGCAGCTGCAGAAACTTTTATGCACGGCCGCAGCCACTGTGCCCAAGGTCTTGGCAGAACCCGCGCCGCAGGCGTTTTTCAGCAGCTTTGGCCAAGACGGCTTGGTCTTCACCCTGCATTGTTGGGTGGCCGACCCGCAACAGGGCAAGCTGCAGGTGCTGTCCGAGGTGAACACGGCCGTGTGGGCCGCCTTGCAGCAGGCGGGGGTGCAGTTGCCGCCGGCCAAGCCGGCTTTGTCTGCCGCCAGCAACACCCTGTGAAGCCCTGTTTTGTGGTCAAAAACCCCATCTGCAGCTCAAAAAAGCACGACCGTTCGAATTTGCACCGCGATTCGTCTAGAATGACGTAACGTCAATTAGAAGCCGCCTGCAGGCGGTTTGTTTTTTGGCATTCAAAGACATCAAATTCCTGGAGAAAACCCATGAAGGCACTGGTCGCCGTCAAGCGCGTGGTGGATTACAACGTCAAAGTTCGGGTCAAGTCAGACCAAACCGGCGTGGATATCGCCAACGTCAAAATGAGCATGAACCCCTTTGACGAAATCGCTGTGGAAGAAGCGGTTCGCTTGAAAGAAAAGGGCATCTTGAGCGAAGTGATCGTGGTCTCGTGTGGCGTCACACAGTGCCAAGAAACCTTGCGCACCGCCATGGCCATTGGTGCTGACCGTGGCATCTTGGTGGAAACCGCTGAAGACTTGCAACCCTTGGCTGTCGCCAAATTGCTCAAAGCCTTGGCCGACAAAGAGCAACCCAGCTTGGTCATCCTGGGCAAGCAAGCGATTGACGACGATTGCAACCAAACTGGCCAGATGCTGGCTGCGCTGGCCGATTG
>JBIIPF010000241.1:0-3193 GCA_044342755.1 Limnohabitans sp.
GTGTTGGCGCAGCACATCGAAACGTTTCTAAACCAGCCATGACGCAAACCGATGTGCTGATCATCGGTGCCGGTGCCGCTGGTTTGTTTTGCGCTGGGGTGGCGGCACAACAAGGCTTGCAAGTGCTGCTCTTGGACCACAGTCCCAAAGTGGCTGAAAAAATCCGCATCTCGGGGGGTGGGCGCGCCAACTTCACCAACAAAGACATCGACCCGCGCGCGCCGCACAAGCATTTTTTGGGTGAGAACCCGCAGTTCGCCCGCAGCGCCTTGAGCCGTTACACCGCCGCCGATTTCACGGCACTCATGCACAAGCACGGCGTCGCTTTCCACGAAAAACACAAGGGCCAGTTGTTTTGCGACCGCAGCGCGCAAGACATGATCGACATGCTGCTGCTCGAATGCGAAGCCGGTGCCATGGGCGGCAAAGTCACGCGTTGGCAGCCTTGTGGTTTGCAAAGCTTGCAGTTCAGCGATGGCGCGGCCCACGCTTACACCGCGCAAACCAGCCAAGGTGAGGTGCAAGCCAAGGCCGTGGTGGTGGCCACCGGCGGTTTGTCCATCCCCAAAATTGGCGCCACCGATCTGGGGTTTCGCTTGGCCCAGCAGTTTGGTTTGAAGGTGGTGACGCCGCGCCCAGCCCTCGTCCCCCTCACGTTCAGCGCCGCCGATTGGCAGCCTTTCGCGGCTTTGGCCGGTTTGTCGCTGCCGGTGGACATCAGCACGGGCAACGGCAAGCAACGCCCGGTGTTTGAGGAAGATTTGCTGTTCACGCACCGGGGTTTGTCAGGGCCGGCGGTGCTGCAAATTTCAAGTTATTGGCAGCCGGGCACGACCATTTCGCTGAATTTATTGCCCCAAACCAACCTGGACGCGGCCTTGCTGGCCGCCAAGCAGCAGTCCAAAAAGCAGTTGGCCAATGCCTTGACCACCTGGCTGCCGCAGCGCTTGGCCGACACCTGGGTGGCCCAAAACAGCGCTTGGCAACGCGCCCTGCCCGACACGCCCGACAAAGCCTTGCACCAACTGGCGCAGGCTTTGAGTCAGTGGACACTCACGCCGGCCGGCACCGAGGGCTATGCCAAAGCCGAGGTCACCGCTGGCGGCGTGGACACCCGCGAGCTGTCCCAGCAGAGCCTGGAATCGCGCCAGCCGGGCCTGTATTTCATTGGGGAAGTGGTCGATATCACCGGCTGGCTGGGCGGCTACAACTTCCAATGGGCCTGGTCCAGCGCCCATGCCTGTGCCACGGCTTTGGCCCAGAAACTTAAAACGCTATAATTTCGAGCTTGATTACGGCCACCCCCCGACAGCCACAACCCGTTGGGAACCACCGCCGCCACGGTTTTGAAGTCCGATCTTCTTCTTTTCCAAGGTGTGCACATTTTGAAAATTGTTGTCAATGACCACCATCCGTGTAAAAGAAAACGAACCCTTTGACGTGGCCCTGCGCCGCTTCAAGCGCACCATCGAAAAATTGGGCTTGCTCACCGACTTGCGCGCCCGCGAGTTCTACGAGAAACCCACTGCCGAGCGCAAACGCAAAAAAGCAGCTGCCGTCAAACGCCATTACAAGCGCGTTCGCAGCATGCAGTTGCCCAAAAAACTGTACTGATCCCGACGCAAGCCTTGGCTTGATCAGGCTCGCCCGGCCCGTCCGCGCGGGCCTTTTTACTTGAGGAGCACAGCGATGGCGCTGAAAGACCAAATCACCGAAGACATGAAGACCGCCATGCGCGCCAAAGACAGCGTGCGTTTGGGCACCATCCGCTTGCTGCAAGCGGCGATGAAGCAAAAAGAAGTGGACGAGCGCATCGAACTCGATGATGTGGCGGTGATTGCCATCGTCGACAAGCTGATCAAGCAGCGCAAGGACTCGGTCGCGGCCTACATCAGCGCTCAGCGCCAAGACCTGGCCGATGTGGAAACTGCTGAAATTGGCGTGCTCGAGGTGTACTTGCCAAAGCGCCTGAGCGCCGAAGAAATTCAAGCTGAAGTGGCTGCCATCGTGGCCGAGGTGGGCGCAGTTGGCCCTGGCGACATGGGCAAGGTCATGGGTGCAGTGAAAACCCGTTTGGCTGGCAAAGCCGACATGGGTTTGGTCAGTGCGGCTGTGAAAGCTGCTTTGGCTGGCTGAACGAGCCGCTATCCTTGGGCGGCTGTTGTCATCAGGCCGTCCCCCTGTCGTAGCGGATGCCTCAACACCACGCGCCGTAGCGGCGGGTTTCCCAATCGGTCACGGCGGCCTGCCACTCCAGCCACTCCTGCTGCTTGACCCCTTCATAGACTGCACAAAAAGCCGACCCCATGGCCTGGCGCAAGGCTGGGTCTTGGCCAAAGGCTTGCAGCGCTTGGCCCAAATCGGCAGGCAAGCGGCGCAGTTGGTGCTGCTCCTGTTGCGCCAGAGGCATCTCGTACAAATCTTCATCCATCGGTGCGGGTGGCGTCAGGGCAGCTTCGATGCCCAACAAACCGGCACTCAGCGTGGCCGCCAAAGCAGCATAGACATTGGCACTGGGGTCGGGCAAGCGCCACTCCACCCGCCCTGCCACGCTGCGCACCAAGGCGGTTCGGTTGTTGTCGCCCCAGGCGATCAGATTGGGCGACCAGGTGGTGCCTGACTGAGATTGCGTGGCCGCCAAGCGCTTGTAGCTGTTGACGCTGGGGGCACACACTGCGGCCAAGGCAGGTGCATGGTGCAACAAGCCCGCCACAAACTGCTGGCCTTGCAATGACAAGCCATGACGTCCCGATGGGTCGGCCAACACGGCACGGCCCCGGGCATCGGTGAGGGAAATATGGAAATGCAAGCCGCTGCCGGGGGCATGGGCCAAGGGTTTGGGCATGCCCGAAAACACCATGCCATGTTGTTCGGTGACGGCTTGCGCGGTCATCTTGAACAGCATGTAACGGTCGGCGGCGGCCAGCATCTCGTCAAAGCCGTAGTTCACTTCCCACTGGCCGTTGGCATCCTCGTGGTCGATTTGCAGCAGCTGAAAATCCAGCGCCAGCAGTTGGCTGCGCAGGCTTTCTAGCCAAGCGGCTTGGCGTTTCATCACCGCCAAGTCATAGGACGGCTTGGCCTGCACATCGGTGGGGTCGGCGGGTTTCAAACCACCAGCCAGCTGCTTGTCAAACACGAAAAACTCGGGCTCGATGCCGACCCAGGCGGTCCACCCGCGTGCCTTCAAACC
>JBIIPF010000242.1:0-3183 GCA_044342755.1 Limnohabitans sp.
CACCCGCCATTCGCATCCGCACCGCCTTGGTCACGGCCCGCAGTGCCCCCGCCCATGAACGCGCCATCCGCACCCTGATGCAATGGAACATCCAGGTGGACGAAGCCATGTTTTTGGGTGGCTTGGCCAAGGGCGAGTTTTTGCGCGAATTTGAGCCCGATTTTTTCTTCGACGACCAAACCGGCCACATCGAATCGGCAGCCCGGCACGTACCGGCGGGCCATGTGGCCAGCGGGGTGCAAAATACCCCCCTACCCGACCCAACTTAAGTCTTCATGCGATTGTTCAACCCCATTCGCGCCATGTGGCGCAAAACCCGCGTCCACTTGCGCAATGTGTGGTTTTTGTCCCTGCCGTATTTCCGCTCGGAAGAACGCTGGTCGGCGCGGGCTTTGTTGGTGGCTTGCATCGGCTTGAACCTGGGCATGGTCTATGTGCTGGTCATGCTCAATGACTGGAACCGTGTTTTCTACAACGCCTTGCAAAACCGCGACGAGTTGGTGTTTTGGGAACAGTTGAAGATGTTTGCCATGCTGGCGGGCGCCTTCATCGTGGTGGCGGTCTACCGTTTTTACCTGACCCAACTTCTGGAAATTCGCTGGCGTGCTTGGATGACCAAAGATTTTCTGCAACGCTGGACCACGCACAACATTTTTTACCAAATCGAGTTGCGTCAATCGCTGCAAAACCACGACAGCATGAACGGCTCGGACAACCCGGACCAACGGATACAGGAAGACATCAAACAGTTCACTTCAGACACTGTTGGCCTGAGTCTGGGCCTGTTGGACGCGGTGGTGACGCTGGCCAGTTTTGTCGGTATCTTGTGGATGTTGTCGGGTGGTTTCAGCTTTGAGACCGAAGGCTATGTGATCGACATCCCTGGCTTCATGGTTTGGATGGCCGTGCTTTATGCCCTCTGCGGCAGCATCTTGGGTCATTTCATTGGTCGCAGCATGGCACCTTTGAATTTCAACCAACAGCGTTTGGAAGCGCATTTCCGCCATCACCTGATCCGGGTGCGCGAATACAGCGAAGCCATTGCCATGGACCGCGGTGCCGAATTTGAGAACCAGTCTTTGCAACACCGCTTCAAAGCGGTGGTGGGCAATTTCATGAGCCTGTTGAAAGTGCAAAAGCGCTACACCTGGTTCAGCTCGGCCTACGGCCAAGCCGCGGTGGTGTTCCCCATTTTGGTGGCCGCGCCGCGCTACTTTGCTGGCACGATTCAACTGGGTGAGCTGATACAAATTTCCTCGGCCTTCAGCCAGGTTCAAGAGTCCCTCAGTTGGATCGTCAACAACTACAGCCGCTTGGCTGCTTGGTCGGCCACCACCCACCGTTTGAGCGTGTTCTTCACCCAAATGGAAACCTTGCGGGCCATCTCGTTCGCCGTGGTGCAGCCGCCCAGTGCAGACACACCAACCCCAGCCGACCTGAAAACCTCGGCCCTGACCATCACCTTGCCAGACCGCACTGTGCTGCTGGACGACGTGGTGCTGCAAGTGCGCGCCGGTGACTCGGTCTTGATTCGCGGGCCGTCTGGCAGCGGCAAATCCACCTTGCTGCGGGTGCTGGCCGGTATTTGGCCCTATGTGCGCGGCTGGGATCCGCAGCATCAACCCTTGGCCATCTCTGAGGCGATTGCTTTGCCCGCCAATGCGGTGTTCATTCCCCAGCGGCCCTACTTCCCCGAAGGCAATTTGCGCAATGCACTGTGCTACCCCAATCCCGAGGGCAGTTACACCGATGAGCAAATGAAGGAAGCCCTGGTGCAAGCCTTGTTGCCCAACCTGGCCAGTCAGCTTGACCAAGTGGGCCAATGGAGCCAGCAACTGTCCGGCGGCGAGGCCCAACGCTTGGCCATGGCACGGGTGTTTTTGAAGCAACCCAGTTGGGTGTTTGCGGACGAGGCCACCAGTGCCTTGGACGAGGTGACCGAGAAGGTCATTTACGAACGCCTGTTGCTGATGGTGATGCGCCAAGGCGGCGCGCTCGTGTCGGTGGCCCACCGCCCAAGCGTTGCTGTTTACCACCAGCGACTGTGGCAACTGGTGAACGTGTCTGAAGGCAGCATCAAGAGCCATGTGCTGCAAGTGAGCCACTAAAGGGGGCTGCCCAAGTTCGCCCCTGCGGCGACTTGGTGTTCAAACGGGATTCAAGAAACGGCCACTGCGCCCGATACTCTTTGGGCGAGGGAAGTGATAGCCAGTTTCAGACCGTCCTCGCTCATAGCCCTGGTTTGAAGGGCGCGCCTTGTGCGCCGGGGACGGTCGCCTTTTTTCCCCTGATCTACAGGTCCCAGGCTGGGCAGCTTGAGGGCGTTTTTTTGCACGCCCCACAACCCTGCTGTTGGCAAAGGCACAATAGCCGAATGCCTACCAATGCCCTGCTCCCACTGCTGCAACAACGCCTGCCCGGCTTGCTGGCGGTTTACGCTTTTGGCAGCCGCGTGAAGCAAGGTGGCGCACAAGCCCGCGCCGACAGCGATTTGGATTTGGCTGTTTTGGTTGAAGGTCGGGCCGACCCGGTGCTGTTGTTTGAACTGATGGGCGAATTGACCGATGTGGTCGGCTGTCCTGTTGATTTGCTCGATTTGCGCGCCGCCTCCACGGTCATGCAACATCAGGTACTCACCTCGGGCACGCAGCTTTGGGCCAAGGACATTCAAGCCGACTTGTTCGCGGCAGCCATGTTGACTGAAAAGCTGTGGTTCGATGCTCGTCGCGCCCCCTTGGTGCAAGACGTGATGGAGCGAGGTTCGGTTTATGGCAGATGACGTGCTGTTGAACAAAGCCGCATCCATCGAACGATGTGTGGCTCGGGTCAAAGAAGAGTATGCAGCCGACCCCGCCACGTTCGCTGTCAATTTCAGCCGGCAAGACGCCGCCATTTTGAACATCCAGCGCGCGTGTGAAGCCGCGTTGGACATGGGTCAGCATTTGATTCGCCGTGACAAACTGGGTTTGCCGCAAAGCGCACGGGATGTGTTTGTGTTGTTGGAACAGCACCGTTGCATCGACCCGCCAGTGGCCGAAGCCATGCGCCGCATGACCGGTTTCAGAAATTTAGCGGTGCACGATTACCAAGCGCTTCAACTCCCGATCACGCTCAACATCATTCAGCACCACTTGGATGAATTTCTGACTTTCGCGGGGCAATTGCTCAAACAAGCACGGGACT
>JBIIPF010000243.1:0-3178 GCA_044342755.1 Limnohabitans sp.
CGCCGCTGCCCTCTCGCGGCCCACCCGCGCTCTGAACCTTTGTTGACCAAGTGACCGAACGCTGGTTCGGCGCTTGATTTGTTCATGCAAGGTTCGCACGCCCACGGCGTGCATGAGAAGAGGTTTCAATGTTTCAACGTTCAATCATCGCAACCCTGTTGGGTTTGACGCCCGCCTTGCTGTGGGCACAAGCGGATCCGCAAGTATTGCAAGAAGTCGTGGTGTCGGGCTCGCGCACCGAAACCAAATTGTCAGAAACACCGGTTTCCATTGGTGCTGTCTCGCGTGACAAGTGGGAGGCAGACAAGCCGAAAAACGTGGGTGAAATCATCAACCGCCTACCGGGTGTTTTCTGGAACGACTTGGGCAACGAGCAGCACAGCATGAGCATTCGCCAGCCCATCAGTACCAACTCGGTGTACCAGTATCTTGAAGACGGCATACCGATTCGACCGTTGGGCGTGTTCAACCACAACGCCCTGAATGAAACCAACATGAATGGATCGGCGGGCGTTGAAGTGGTCAAGGGTGCCGCTTCATCCCTGTATGGCAGCAATGCCGTGGGGGGTGCGGTGAACTTTTTGAGTTTGGCACCTTCTCGCACGCCAACTGGCTCGCTGGGTCTTCGCCATGACAGCACCGATGGGTTCACCAGGGTCGATACAGGTGCCAGCAACACCTGGGGCGACTTGGGTTTGCGCCTCGCGCATTACAGCTCGCGCAGAGATCAACACAACTGGCAGCAATACAGCGGCGGCAGCAAAGATTCGGTCACACTGCGCGGGGACTACAACCTGGGCCTGTCTTCTTGGTTGAGAACCACCTTGGTGCACACCGACTTGGACACAGACATGACGGGCAGCGTGTTTGAAAACGATTACCGAAGCAACCCCGGCAAAAGCATCAACACCTTCACCTGGCGCAAAGACAAGACCACCCGCTTGAACATGGCTTGGGAAGGCGAAACCACCCACGATGGCCTGACCACAGTGACGGTTTTTGCCCGCAACAATGATCATGGACAGTTGCCCTCCTACACCGTCTCCTCTTGCACCGTCAATGCAAGCACCTGCAAATCTGGCGTCAAAGGCACGCTCAACAACAACCACGTGGAATCTTTGGGTGTGGATGTCAAGCATGTTCAATCCTTGAATTGGTTGGCGGCCAGACTGGTGTCGGGCATCTACATCGACCGCAGTCAAAACGACTATGTATCGGACAACTTGAAAATCACCAAAGACAGCGCTGGTGTGTATCAAAGCTATGTGTTGAACAACACGGATGCGCCCACTGGACAAAGGGACTACGGCGCTGGCATTTCAAATGACGCCGTGTTTGCGCAACTGGAGTTCACACCCGCGGCCAACTGGCGCGTGGTGGCTGGCGGGCGTTACGACAGCATTTCATACAACTTCAAAAACAAGCTGACCCCTTCGGCTGACTTCGGCGCAGCCAACGAAGTCAGAAGCTTTGCCAAATTCAGCCCCAAGTTGGGGGCCACCCTGGCCTTGTCGTCAACACAAAGCGTTTATGGCAACCTCAGCAGAGGCTTCACACCACCCGAGGTGAGCCAGTTGTATGGCAAGACGGCGGTGCCCGAACTCATCCCCGCTGTGTACAACAACACCGAATTGGGCTGGCGAGCGCTCTTTGATCACCAGGTCAAACTGGACTCAGCGGTCTACCAGTTGGATGGCACAGACACCATCGTGTCGTACACACCGGCAACAGGCGACAGCTACAACAAAAACGCAGGCAAGACGCGCAGCCAAGGTGTTGAGCTGTCCTTAGAGCAACAGTTGGTGGCATGGGATTGGCGCCTGGGCGTCAATTGGGCCGAGCACACATTTGTGCGCTATGTGGTGAGCGACAAAACCGGTTCCAAAGAAGATTATTCGGGCAAATTCATGCCGCAAGCGCCCAAACAAACCATCCATGCGCAAGTGGGTTGGACATTCACACCGGGTTCTCGTTTGTCGCTGGGGGTGGTGAAACAAGGCAGTTACTGGATGAACAACCTCAACACGGTTCGCTACGACGGCCACACCCTGTGGAACATGGCGGCAACCCACCCATTGAACCAGGGTTTGGCGTTGTGGGGGCAGGTGCGCAACCTGACCGATGAACGTTACGCGGACAGTGCCTCCAGCAGTTTCAAAAGTGGCACCTACACACCGAACACCCAAAACAGCTATTCGCCAGGCGCCCCCCGCAGCGTGATGGTGGGTTTGACTTGGAGCTTGAAATGAGCGTTGCCGCCACCCCAACCCACGCCAAACGCACAAGTTGGAACGTTCTGGTCATGCGTTGGCACCGGCGTCTGGCGTGGCTGGCGGGGGTCGTGCTGGTGCTGTGGTGTGCATCGGGCTTGATTCACACCTACCTGAGTTTGTTCGGGCCACAGCAACAGGTGTTTCAAGCACCGCAACGGCCCTTGCAGTTGCAGGGCATGAAGAACATCCCAGACACCTTGCGGCAAGCAGGCATTGACGAGGTCCGAGTGGTGCGCGTCGTGGTGGGCGAGGACGAGAACCTGTTGCAAGTCACCCAAGAGGCGCAGCAGCCGCGCCGGTATTTCCGCTTGACCGACGGACTTGAGTTGCAAAAACACGACCATGTGCAAGCGCTGTTCTTGGCGCGTCACTACATGGGCTGGCCCGAGGCCCCGGTGCGCGAGGTGCGCAAAGTCGACGATTTCACCGACGAATACCCCTCAGTCAATCGACTGCTGCCGGTCTACCGGGTGGCTTTTGACAACGCCGACGACACCGTGGCTTTTGTTTACACCGAGACCAGTGTGTTGGCGGGCGTGAACAACCGCCTCAAGACCCGCTTGCAAAACATCTTTCGGCAAGTCCACAGTGGGGCCTGGTTGGGCCAGGTCAGCGAATCCGTGCGCGTGGCTTTGTTGGGGGTGTTGCTCAGCGCTTTGTTGTTGACCGCATTGGCCGGTGTGGGTTTGCTCGTGGGGGTGCGACGCAAAACCAGAGCGCCTGGTGTCAAACATTGGCACCGCAGCGCGGCCTATGTGTTGAGCCTGCCCTTGCTGTTGTTGGCCATCAGCGGTTTGTGGCACTTGCTGCAAAACGCCGGGCCCAAGCCGCCCTCCAACTTGCGCTTGTCTGCACCCATGAAGGTCGAGCAGATGGACTTTGCAATCGAGCGTCAATGGACCGCC
>JBIIPF010000244.1:0-3163 GCA_044342755.1 Limnohabitans sp.
TGGGCCGCGCGAGGCGGGCGATCGCCGCGCGGTTCTGGACGGGGGCCGGCGGCGGCACGTGGGCCGTCGCTGCGACCAGCGCCTTGGCCTTGGCCGCGTCCACCGGCTGGTTTTTTCTCGCGAATGCGTTCCATCATGTCTTGGCGGGCGGCGCGTGCGGCAGCCGCCATCACATCGCGGCTGGGCGGTTTGCCCAGGCCACCCCACAGGGTTTGACGACCCATGGCAATGGGCTCGGCGCGCTCTTCGGGGCTGGGGCCAAAGCCTTCAACTTTTTCAACTTCGATGGTTTGTCTGGTGAATTTCTCAATTTCTTGCATGAAACCTTCCTCGTCCAAAGACACCAGGCTGATCGCTTCGCCGCTGGCGCCCGCGCGGCCGGTGCGGCCGATGCGGTGCACATAGTCTTCGCTGATATTGGGAATTTCGTAATTCACCACGTGCGGCAATTCGTCAATGTCGATGCCGCGCGCGGCGATGTCGGTGGCCACCAAGACGCGGATGTCGCCGGTCTTGAATCCCGACAGCGCCTGCGTGCGCGCGGTTTGGCTTTTGTTGCCGTGCAGCGCCATGGCCGTGATGCCTTGCTTGTTCAAAAAATCGGCCACATGGTTGGCACCAAATTTGGTGCGGCAAAACACCAGCACCTGGCTCCATTGCTTGGTCTCGATGATGTGCGCCAGCAAGGCTTTCTTTTGCTGGCGACCGACCGGGTGAATCACCTGTTTGATGAGTTGCACCGTGGTGTTTTCGGGCGTGACCTGAATGCTTTGCGGGTTGTGCAACAACTGCGCCGCCAACTCGCGGATCTCGCTGCTGAAGGTGGCCGAGAACAACAGGCTTTGCTTTTCTTTGGGCACCAGCGCCAGCACTTTTTTAACGTCATGGATGAAGCCCATGTCGAGCATGCGGTCAGCCTCGTCCAGCACCAGCATTTGAACAGTGGACAAATCGAGGAAACCTTGTTGCTGCAAATCGAGCAAACGACCGGGCGTGGCCACCAGGATGTCCACACCTTTTTTCAGCTGGCTGATTTGCGGGTTCATGCCAACGCCACCAAAGATGACGGCGGATTGGAGTTGCAAGTATTTGCCGTAGTGGCGGACCGACTCTTCCACTTGCGCGGCGAGTTCACGGGTGGGGGTGAGCACCAAAGCGCGGATGCCAAACACGCCAAAGCGGTTGGTGGCACTGCGGCTCATGGTGAGTTTGTGCAGCATGGGCAGGGTGAAGGCGGCGGTTTTGCCGGTGCCGGTTTGCGCGCCTGCCAGCAAATCGTGGCCCGCTAAGACAGCGGGGATGGCCTGCTGTTGGATGGGGGTGGGGGTTTCGTAGCCTTGCTCACGCACAGCTTTCAAAATGGCCGGGGCCAAGTTCAGTTCATCAAAGTTCATAGTGGAGCGTGCTTTTTGGCGACGCTTGGTGTTCGGCCCGTTCTGCCCAAAAAGGGGCAGCCAGTGAAAGACCGAGGAAACACAGGTGGGCAGGTAAGTGACAAACAGTTTGTTTGAATCCGGCCCCAGCAGAAGCGCTGATGTTGTGGCAACTGGTGGCAACAACTGGAAAGCATTGTCGCATGGTTTAAGCCCAAGCCTTGAGCGGCTTGCGTTTCCCTTTTTTAGCGGGTGATTCGAGATCAAGCCATGGGGCGGGGTGCTGGTTTGAAAAAACAGTTGGATCTTTTGAAAGATTTGGCATAAAGTAAGGAATCCTTGATCCCTTGAAATCAGCCATGCTCGCCAAAATCACCTCCAAAAACCAACTCACCTTGCCCAAAAGCCTTGTTCAAGCCGTGGGAGCGACCGACTACTTTGATGTCGAAGCGCGGGGCGGCCAACTGATCCTCACCCCCGTGCGGATTCAGCGTGGCGACGCAGTGCGGGCCAAACTCGAAGCCTTGGACATCACGGATGCAGATGTCGCTGCTGCTGTCACTTGGAGCCGCACCTCCACAAGGCCTTTGTTGTTGAACGAGCCACCAGCCGCTCTTGCAGCCCCAGCCAATCCCACGGAGCGTTCTGTGACATCAGCCAAACCCAAGCGGTCCTCCGTTGCAAAGCCGTCGGGCAAAACATGAGTGGAGCGTTGCGCGTGGTGCTCGACACCAATGTGGTGCTGTCGGCGCTGGTGTTTCGCGGCGGCGCGGCCGGTCAGGCGCGGCAGGCTTGGCAGCGCGGGTTGGTTCTGCCGCTGGCCAGCACAGCCACGGCGCAAGAGCTGGTCAGGGTCTTGGCTTACCCCAAGTTCCGTTTATCGCAAGCAGAACAACATGAGTTGTTGGCCGACTACCTGCCTTATGCCGAAACGGTTCGGATTCCACAACCGCCACCCACGGTGCCCGATTGCCGCGATGTGCTCGATGTGCCTTTCATGCACCTGGCGGTGGCTGGCAGAGCACAAGCACTGGTGACAGGCGACCACGATTTGTTGGCCCTTGGCGCTGAGTTTGAAAGGGTCCATGGCTGCCCCATCGTGACTTTGGACGTTTTTTGCCATACATGCTGTGCCTGATTGCAGCTTCAGCACCCAACCACCGCCGACCACCGTCATTTGAAGCAGAGATAATCCCCCGATACCCGCCGCCACGCCGTGTGGCGCACAGCCCAGAGAGTCACTCCATGTCCCAATACGTTTTCTCCATGAACCGGGTCGGCAAAATCGTGCCGCCCAAACGCCAAATCCTGAAAGATATTTCCCTCAGCTTCTTTCCCGGCGCCAAGATTGGCGTGCTGGGCACCAACGGTTCGGGCAAGTCCACCTTGCTGAAAATCATGGCCGGTATCGACAAGGAAATCGAAGGCGAAGCCATTCCCATGGCCGGTTTGAAGATCGGGTATTTGCCGCAAGAGCCGCACCTCGACCCCAATGAAACCGTGCGCCAGTCGGTGGAAAACGGCATGGGCGAGGTGAAGGCCGCGCAATCTCGTTTGGAAGAGGTGTACGCCGCGTATGCCGAAGAAGACGCCGACTTTGACGCGCTGGCCGCCGAGCAGGCCAAGCTTGAAGCCATCATCGCCACCGCCGGTGACGCCTCCGAGCACCAACTTGAAATCGCCGCCGATGCGCTGCGCTTGCCGCCTTGGGACGCCGTCATTGGCAAGCTCTCCGGCGGTGAAAAACGCCGCGTGGCCCTGTGCCGCTTGCTGCTATCGCGCCCCGACAT
>JBIIPF010000245.1:0-3140 GCA_044342755.1 Limnohabitans sp.
CAAATGTCAAAGATGCGCTCCATCTCGGTGAGGCAGGCTTCCTCGTTGTAGAACTCGGGGTTGAGCCAATCAAGGGGATGGCGTGTGGGTGCTTCCAAGCTGCCTTCGCGTGCCATGGTGGGTCCTTTGGGAATGGATGGTGGAAGAAGGCGTTGCGCCGTTCAATATTCAGAGAGGGGCGCTGTGAACAACACAGCGCCCAACCCTCAATGCTGAAAAAAGATCAATCGACCAGTTCAGCCAATGCCTTGGCGTAGCGATTCGCGTGTGAACGCTCAGCCTTGGCCAAGGTTTCAAACCAATCGGCGATTTCGTCGTGGCCTTCTTCGCGAGCGGTTTTGGCCATGCCAGGGTACATGTCGGTGTACTCGTGGGTTTCGCCAGCCACTGCGGCTTTCAAGTTGTCACGGGTGGCGCCAATCGGCAAGCCAGTGGCAGGGTCGCCACATTGCTCAAGCCATTCGAGGTGGCCGTGTGCATGACCTGTTTCGCCCTCAGCGGTGGAGCGAAACAAAGCGGCCACGTCGTTTTGGCCTTCGATGTCGGCTTTGTTTGCGAAATACAAATAACGGCGGTTGGCCTGTGATTCGCCTGCGAAAGCGGCTTTCAGGTTTTCTTCCGTCTTGGAGCCTTTGAGTGCTGCCATGAAATATCTCCTTGGTTGATCTACGAGCTTTGACCTGATTGCCAAAGTCTGGACTAGGTTACTCCCTGTCTGGGACAAGCGTCCAATCGAGCCTTTCAATCCTCTTCATGCAATATATCTATCGGAGAATCAGTTTTGTCTTCTTGCTTCAATCAAAGAACCGGCCAAGTAAACTGAACCGACATGAGCAAAACCACCCGCGCCCCCAAGCTGCCGCCCGCGCCATCCGTTTCCAACAGCAACTACAACTTACCGCACTATCCCTTTGTGGTGCCTGATGAATTGCGAACGGGTGCGGTGAAACACCACCCCATCGTGATTGTGGGCGCAGGATTGAGTGGCCTCACCCTGGCTTGCAAGCTGGCGCAGCTTGGCGTGCCTGCCGTTGTGCTGGATGAAGACAACTCGGTCGGTGTCAAAGGCGCTTCATCGCGGGGTATTTGCTACACCCAACAATCACTCGAAATTTTTGCCCGGCTGGGCATCTTTGAACGCATCGCAGCCAAAGGCGTGGCTTGGCAAGTAGGACGCACATTTGCGGGCGCGGATGAAGTGTTTTCTTTCGACTTGCGAGACAAGCAGCAATTTGCCGTGAGCAAACAGCCCCCATTCATCAATATTCAGCAGTTTTATGTAGAGATGTATCTGGTCGAGCAGATCGAAGCTTTGAATCAAGCGGGTGCGACTATCGACCTGCGTTGGTCCTCCAAAGTGGTGAAGTTCAAGCAAGACAAGCGTTGCGCTTCCTTGGTGGTGAACACCCCGAAAGGCAGCTACACCCTGGAAGCCAGCCATGTGATTGACGCCACTGGTTCACACACACCGTTCCACGCTTGGTGTGGCGTCACCATGGATAGCAAACGCGGCGACGACCGCTGGTGCATTGCCGATGTGCGCTTCAAAGACACGCCGCCGCCCGAACGCCACACTTGGATTGAAGCGCCGTTCAACGACAACCGCGCTGTTTGGCAGCACCTGATGGGCGACGATGTCTGGCGCATTGATTACCAAATGGCCCCGGATGCGGACCCGGCGTATGTGAGCCGCGAAGACGTGGTGCGCGAGCGTTTGGCCAAACAATTTGGCAAGGGCATCAAGTGCGAGATTGTGTGGGTCGGCCCTTATGCCTACAAATCACAATGCCTGCATCAATTGCAACACCAGCGGGTGTTTTTCATTGGCGACACAGCCAAAGTGGTGAGCCCCTTTGGGGCGCGTGGCGGCAACACCGGCATCGCCGATGCCGACAACCTGGCTTGGAAGTTGGCGGCCGTGATGCGTGGTCATGCACCCGTTGCACTGCTCAACAGCTATGGCCAAGAACGCTTGCAAGCGGCCCAACGCAATGTGCAAGTCACCAACCGCACAGCCCGTTATTTGCGGGCGCCCGAAGGGGTTGAACGCTTGTTCCGCGATGCCACCATCAGCTTGGCCAAACACCATGCGTTTGCCCGCCCTTTGATCAACACCGGCCGTATGGCAGAGGCGAACCGCTATGCCGTGTCGGACATCTGCAGACCCGAAGGGGGTTGGATGCTGCAAAACGTGGGCGTTCAATGGGCCAAGGGACGCCCAGGCAGCCTGAGTGATTTGCTGCAATGGGCCGATGGCAAGATGTTGCTGCTGGTCTTTGGTGCCTTGAAACGCACCGAGATTCAAAAACTGGCGCTGCTGAGCATGGGCACACCCGTGCGCATTGTGCAAGTGGTGCACAAAACACGAGGCGATGCCTTGGAACACGTTGTGGACAAAGGCAAGCAGCTTCGCAAAGCCTGTGGTGCGGATGGCCATGGCTGGGCCTTGCTGCGCCCCGATGCGTATTTGGCAGCCCGCGGGCAACACATCGACGGCAAACTCATTCAGGCCATTGCGCAAGCTTTGGCACTTCATTGATCATTCAGAAACCAACCATGACCACCACCTTGAAAATTGATTTCGTCTCCGACATTGCCTGCCCCTGGTGCGCCGTTGGCTTGGGCGCCTTAGAGCAAGCCTTGGATTCGCTGCAAGGTGAAGTGAAAGCCGACATCCGTTTTCAGCCCTTTGAACTCAACCCGAATTTGGCTGAAGGGGGCCAAGACCTGTTTGAACACCTGCATCAAAAATACGGGTCGAGTGCTGAACAACAAGCGCAGATGTACCAAAACATCAAAGCGCGTGGCGCCGAGGTGGGTTTTGCTTTTCACCCCACCGGGCGCGGGCGCATCTACAACACCTTTGATGCGCACCGCTTGCTGTATTGGGCAGAAGTCACAGCGGATGCCAGCACGCAGCATCGTTTGAAAAAAGCATTTTTTGAAGCCTACCAAGGGCGCGGCGAGAACATCGAATCGCACGCGGTCTTGTTGGCTGCGGTGAACAGTTTGGGAATGGATGGGGCAGCCGCACAAACGGTGTTGGAGAGCGACGCCTATGCCCAAGAAGTGAAAGAGCGCGAGCAGTTCTATACCAACGCCGGTATCAGCGCCGTGCCCGCTGTGATCATCAATGACCG
>JBIIPF010000246.1:0-3130 GCA_044342755.1 Limnohabitans sp.
CGGTGGGCTCGGCCGACGCTCACCGCCGCAAGCGGCAACGTTCGCGCGGTCCGACCCACCATGTTCGCCAAGCTGAAGTGCATTTCTTGGCGAACAAAGAACATATCCTCGAAGCCGCAGACCTTAAGGACCATTTTTTGAGCGAAAGACCAGAAAAATGAGTCCCCATGGCGGGCGGCTAGAGCGTGACTTTTAGAAGAACACGACTACAAGCTGGGCGGCTATGGCTTGAATTAAGACCAGCTTGCGGGACTGCTTCAACTCAAAGCGCAAAACATCCCCTATTCAGAGGACCGTACTAACCCTGATCAATGGTTTTTGACGCCACAGCAACGGCAAAATGCGGCAAGGACTTCAGGGGCAGCCCATGTACTTGTCAGGCACGCAAACCAGGTTGATGAGCCAGATCATGCAGGTGCTGGCCGAGCCGCACCAAGAGCATGAAATTCGCCAACAGGTGGGCGAATTGATCATGCAGTTGATGCAAGCGCAGTTCTACGCCTCTTTTGTGTGGAATGCCGAAAGCAATGCGTTCACAGACACGGTTCAGATCAACATGGACCCGTGCAACATCGCCGACTACGAGGCCTACTACCAGTTCAACGACCCGATCACGCCGAGCATGCAGCGCTATCAAGTGGCGGTGCGCGCCAGCGATGTGTTGCCCCAGCATGCGCTTATGCAAACCGAGTTCTTCAACGACTTTTTGGCCAAAGACGGCCTGCACTGGGGTGTCAACCTCTACGCTTGGCACCGAGGTAGCAATATCGGCGACATGCGCATTTGGCGCGACAAGCGACGCGAGAATTTCAGCGACGATGAAATGCGCTTGCTCGACATGATCTTGCCGGCCTTCACGGCCTCGTTGTCCAGAGCCCGCACCATGCAGAAACCAACGGCGGTGGTGATGAACAACAGCTTAAGTCCACGTGAAATGCAGGTTGCGCAAAGTGCGTCCATGGGATTGGGCGACAAAGAAATCGCGCGCCAATTGGGCATTTCACCGGCAACTGTGCGCACCCATCTTGACAACGCCTTCAAGAAACTGGGCATCAACAACCGCAGTGTCTTGGCGCGTACCTTGGGTTTGCACTAGCCAATCCATCCCCTATTTGCACGATAGCTGTCAGTCTGTTTGCGCCCTAGGATGAACTTCAGCCAACCAGTCGGTTGCGCGTTCAACTTCAGGAGCACAACATGGCACATGCAGGCATTTCAAGAAGACAACTGTTGCAAACCACCGCTGCTGGTTGGCTGCTGAGTCAAACCATTCCAAGCTTTGCAGCCGATGACGCGTCCCAAAAAATGTTGAAGCTATCGGCGCCGCAAGCGGTGGCAGCCATTCAATCGGGCAAAGTTTCTGCCACAGCGTATTTGCAAGCCTTGTTGGGTCAAACCCAAAAACATGCCGGTTTGAATGCGCTGATTTACTTGAACGAAGTTGCTGCTTTGAAAGCCGCTGCTGCCATTGACGCCGACCGCAAAGCCGGTCGTCCTTTGAAACCCCTGGCCGGCTTGTTCATCGTGGCCAAAGACAACATCAACACCAAGGACATGCCCACCACGGGCGGCACCGACGCCTTGAAGGGTGTGGTGCCCAAGACCACGGCACCATCGATCGACAAACTCACCAAAGCAGGTGCCATTGTGTTGGCCAAAGCCAATTTGCATGAACTCGCTTTTGGCATCACCAGCACCAATTTGTCGAGTTTTGGTTTGGTGCGCAACCCTTACGACAGCACGCGCATTCCCGGCGGTTCATCAGGTGGCACAGCCGTGGCCATCGCTGTGGGCATGGTGCCTTGCGGCTTGGGCACGGACACCGGTGGTTCTACCCGCGTGCCCGCGGCCTTGAGTGGCATCGTCGGTTTGCGCCCTTCGGTGGGCAATGGCGGCAAAGCGCGGCGCTATCACAACGAAAACGCTGTGGTGCCCATCAGCCATACGCGTGACACGGTTGGACCCATGGGCAAAACCGTGGCCGATGTGGCGTTCTTGGACGCCGCCATCACTGGCACACCGATGGCTACAGCGGCCAATTTGAAAGGCGTACGCATGGGCGTGCCGGCCAAGTTTTGGGCTGGTTTATCGTCGGATTTAGAAGCGGTGGTGCTGCAAGCCAAAGAAAAATTGGCTGCAGCCGGTGTGGTGATGGTGGACGTGGACCCTGATGTGTTCGACTTGAACAACCAAGTCTCGTTCATGGTGGCGCTGCACGAACCGCTTGAAGATTTTCCTGCCTACTTGAAAGCCAGTGGCATCGACATGAGCCTGAAAGACATTGTCGACAAGGTGGCCAGCCCGGATGTGAAAGGCGCGATGGGGGCTGTGATGGGTGATGTATTTGGCAAGGCGTATCCGGACGCAATGAATGTGCATCGCCCAGCCTTGCAAAAGAAACTGGCGGATTACTTCAAGGACAACAAACTCGACGCTATGTTGTTTCCCACCACGCCGCTGGCAGCCTCACCCATTGATGCGGTGAATGGATCGAGCAAGGTCAGTATCAACGGCGGTGAACCGGCAGACACCTTTGGGACTTACATTCGAAATGCCGACCCGAGCAGCAATGCCGGCAATCCGGGCTTGTCGATTCCCGCAGGACTGACCGCATCCGGTTTGCCGGTGGGCATCGAGATTGATGGGCCTCTAGGCAGCGATCGACGATTGCTGGCCTTGGGACTGGCCATGGAAAAAGTGCTGGGTCGTTTACCCGAGCCTTCAGGCTATTGAAAGCAACTGCGCCCTGTATGCAAGTCAGGCGCGCAGTGGGTCTTCAAGCAAAAGCAGAAGAACCTGAGGTTTTGCACAAGTGGTCGGCATAACACTCGATCACTTGGTCATAGGCTTGGGAGGCTTCTTCTTGCAAGTTGTGTTTTTGCAGCAACCAACCGTAGTTGAACCACACCGAGTACTTGCTGTGGGTACGGTCATGCTTCAACCAGTGACGGTACAACTCCAAGGCCTCTTGGGTTTTGCCAGCGTGGTCGAGTTGCTCGGCCTTGGCGATCAAATCCTGGGCGGACATGGTGGTGTTGTAAATCATCAAAGTGGTTTGGGGTGTCATGCTGTATTCCTTGAAGTGAACAGATGTTCAGGAATATGCAAATTCGATGCCAATCTAAATTGA
>JBIIPF010000025.1:0-12380 GCA_044342755.1 Limnohabitans sp.
GCAGCGCCAGCAGCACCATCCACATTACCACGGCACGCCAGACCAAGCCCACCATGCTGCGCAAATGCACCACTTCGGGTTCGCGCCCAGCGGTGGGTTGAACCAGCGGATCGTCGGACAAAGCCTCATTCAAGGCCGGGCGCAAACCCACGCCGCCCAGACGAACATTGATGGCGCCTGCTGTTGCAGCCAGCACCACACCATCATTGGCATTGGGAAAGTGCTGGGCGTCTTGACGCCAAGCATCCACCGCATCCTCGAAATTGCCCACGACCGCGAAAGACAAACCCGTCATCCGTGCAGGCACCCAATCTGCCTGTCGCCAAGCCAGTGCAGTGACTTCCTGCAAGGCCGCACTGCTGTGCGCGGCATCCATCTGCAAACTGTCGGTTGAAGCCGCCCAGTCTGTTGACAACAAGGCAGACAGCCTGAAAAACACCGCCCCCGCTGGACCCAAGCCCATCGCGGCCAACACCGAAAACCACGCAATCACGCCAAACACATGGCGGTGCGCCGACAAGGCGGAATGTTCAATCACATGGCGAACGATTTCGCTGCGCGGCATGTTGGGTTCCAGATCCCCCTGCCATTGGCGCAGCAACTCTCGCGCCACGTCATCGTCACCCGTGGACAAGGCGTCACGGATGCCCGAAAAATGGTGGCTAAAGCGCCTGAACCCCAAGGTGGCGTAAAGCACCACCAAACTCCACAGCATGGCCAAGAACCAACCGCCAAACCACCACAGCAACCAATGCACCAGCACGGTCAATGCGCAGGGGAGCACCACGGCCAATCCCCATGCGATCCAGGCATGCCGCTTGTCGCCAGCGTCCAGGGTGTGACGCAACCAGTCGGCCCATTGGATGAACAGCTTGTCGATGCCCGCACTGGCCGAGCGCGGGCGGGCTTGTTCCAGCAACAAGGCAAGCAAGAGGGCAATGAAACTCATGGCCCAATGATAGTGATGCCCACGCAGTGGCGCTCAAGGCTCAAGTTTGGCTTGTAAAAATTCGTAGAAATTGCGCAGGATGCCAGCGGTCGCCCCCCAAATCACGCGGCGTGCCTCGGGCGATTCACAGGGCATGGCATACCACTCGCGCTGCACACCTTGCCATTGCAAGCCATGGCGTTGGTGGTTGGCCGGGTTCATCAGGTGCAACAAAGGCACTTCAAACACATCGGCCACTTCATGGGGATTGGCTTGCAAACGCATCTCGGGGCTGAGCAAAGCCACCACGGGGGTCACCTTGAAGCCGGTGCCGGTGACGTAAATCGGTAGACAACCCAACACCGTCACATGGCTGGGTTGCAAACCCACTTCCTCTTGGGCCTCGCGCAAAGCTGCGGCCACTTCATCCGCGTCTGCGTCGTCTTGGCGGCCACCGGGAAAGGCAATTTGCCCGGCGTGGCTGGACAAGTGCGCGGTGCGCAAGGTCAACAACACCGTGGGCTCTGCCCGCATGACGATGCCCAAGAGCACCGAGGCTGGCGCGGGTGGTCGGCTGTTGAACGGCGGTTCGTAGATGGGCTGGGTCCACGCTGGTGGATTGGCGAAATAAGCCCGCAAGGCATCGGGGTGCAGTCTTGACAGCGGCAAGGCAGGCAAGTGCCCATCGGTGCCCAGCCATTCTGCGGATTCGGGATTGAATTTGGGGGGTTGGCTCAAAACAGCTTGCTTGAAGTCATGAAAAAGCCGCCGCAGCGTGAACTGGGGCGGCTCTTTGCTTGGTCAAACCCGTGCTTACTTGGCAGCAGCCGGTGTGGCTTTGGCCGTGAGCTTTTCTTTGATACGTGCGGATTTGCCGCTGCGCTGACGCAGGTAGTACAGCTTGGCGCGGCGCACATCGCCACGGCGTTTGATTTCGATGCCGGCGATCAAGGGGCTGTAGGTTTGGAAGGTACGCTCCACGCCTTCGCCGCTGGAGATTTTGCGAACGATGAAGTTGCTGTTGATGCCGCGGTTGCGCTTGGCAATGACCACGCCTTCAAAAGCCTGAACACGCTTGCGGGTGCCCTCGACCACGTTGACGCTGACCACCACAGTGTCGCCGGGAGCGAACGGGGGAATGGTTTTGCCCAAACGGGCGATTTCTTCCTGTTCCAGGATCTGGATGAGATTCATGATTTCCTCGAAACGATCATGGATGCGCTACACAAAAGGCCGGTGCTGACGGTGCAAACACTGGCGGCCATCCAGAGGATCAGAGCCAGACATTATAACCAGCCAGATATCGCCCCAACCTGCTGTCCCAAAGCTTCACAAAAAGCGCTCAATTCAAGATTTTCAGGAACTGCTCGTCTTGGGGTTTGAGCAAGCCCTGCTGGCGGGCTTGCGCGATCAAATCGGGGCGCATTTCTGCTGTCAGCGCCAAGCTTTGCGCGCGTCGCCAATCGGCAATCTGAGCATGGTGGCCCGACAGCAAAGGCGCTGGCACGCCCTGTCCGCGCCATTCTTCGGGGCGGGTGTAGTGCGGGCAATCCAGCAGGCCACGCAAGGCTGGGGTGAAGCTGTCTTGCAAGTGGCTTTGCTCGTCGTGCAAAACACCGGGTTGCAAGCGGGCCACCGCATCCAGCCAAGCCATGGCCGCCAATTCACCGCCCGACAACACAAAGTCGCCCAGGCTGATTTGCACATCCACATGGCTGTCGATGAAGCGCTGGTCCACGCCTTCATAGCGGCCGCACAACAGCACCGCGCCTCGGGCGGTGGCGGCTTTTTGCACCAGTGCTTGGTTCAAAGTCTGCCCCACCGGTGAAAAATAAACCAAGGGTGCGGTCTGCCGGTCCTCGCCGCGTTCTTGGCGAATGGCGTTCAAACAAGCCGCCAAAGGCTCGGCCAACATCACCATACCGGGGCCGCCGCCAAACGGGCGGTCGTCCACGCGCCGGTAGTTGCCATCGGCAAAGTCACGCGGGTTCCAGCAATGCACCGCCACTTGGCCGCTTTCATAGGCGCGGCGGGTCACGCCCACCTCAAGAAAGGTTTGAATCAACTCAGGGAACAAGGTGATGATGTCAACGCGCATGGCCGCCTCAGTAATCGGCTTGCCAGTCCACCAGAATTTGGCGGCCAGCCAAATCCACCTGATCGACGTAGGCGTTGACAAAGGGAATCATGCGCTCAATGGGCTTGCCCTCGGGGTCGGGATTGGCTTGAGACAGCACCAAGACGGTTTGTGGCCCGGTAGACAGCAGTTCGGTCACCTCGCCCAATTCCACGCCTTCGCGGTTGCGCACGGCCAAGCCGATCAGGTCGACCCAATAGTATTCGTCGGTGTTGGTAGAGGGGAACGAAGAGCGCTGCACAAAGATGCGCGCGCCTTTGAGGCTTTCGGCGATGTCCCGGTCGCTCAGGTCGTGGGCCAAAGCCACCACGCTGTCCGAATGCTCTTTGGCCTCGCGGATGCGCAACAGCACGGTGCCCTGAAAAGGAGAGGCACCGCGCTCATTGGCTTGCAAAAACCAGCGTTTGGAAGAAAACAGCGCCTCAGGCGAAGCGCTGTGGGGCAAGACCTTGAGCCAGCCTTTGAGGCCCCAAGCATCCAAAATGCGCCCGACTTCGATGGCGTCCGCTGGTAATTCAGCAGGCTCCCAAGCGGGCTGCATGGGATGTGTTTAGGCGGGTTTGCCGGCCTGTTTGATCAGGCGGTCAACGGTGGAAGAGGTTTGAGCACCGACACCCACCCAGTAGTTCAGGCGGTCGTGGGCAATGCGCAAGCGCTCTTCACCACCAGCGGCGATGGGGTTGTAAAAACCCACACGCTCGATGAAGCGACCATCGCGGCGAACGCGTTTGTCGGCGACGACGATGTTGAAAAACGGACGGGATTTAGAACCGCCGCGAGAAAGTCGGATGACGACCATGGTTTATCCTTGGGTGCAGACTTTGATTCAGCGATGAGACACGCGACTTGACCACCCGGCCAGCGCTCGCTGAAAAGCCTGCCATTATAGACCGCCGCCCAGATGACCCTTTGGTTGGTCAGTCACACAGCCCCTTGAACAGCAAACCTGCTTGCCGCAACACATAATTCCCACCATGAAGAACAAAACATTGGCCACATGGCTCAGCATCTGCACCGGCACACTGGGCTTGCACCGTTTCTACATGTTTGGCTGGCGCGACTCATGGGGCTGGGCCATGGCGTTGCTGAGTTTGCTCGGACTCTACGGCTACGAACGTGCCCAAACCATGGGCTTGGATGATCCACTGAGCTGGTTTTTGCTGCCTGTGGTGGGTTTGACCATCACCGCCAGCGCCATGCAAGCCCTGTATTGGGGCTTGATGTCGAAAGCCAACTGGAACAGTTTGTACAACCCCTCGGAAGATGCCGAGCACAAAGCCGGGAGCACCAATTGGTTCACGGTCATTGCGATGGTCTTATCCATGATTCTGGGCACCACCGCCATGCTCTCCAGCCTGGCCTATGGCTTTCAGCGTTACTTCGAAGCGCAGATCACGGAAGCAGAGAAGCTGTCTCAATAAACAACTTTGCAACGCCAGGGCTGCATGGAAATGCTGCCGCTTCAATCATCCTTTTTTTATTTATAAATCGCGTTGGATAGCGGGTTAGAAATGCAGGCGCCGAATCGGCTGGTCCGCCACAGCCGCCAGCATCACTTCACTGACCAAGTGCCCAGCCACTTCGTGCAAGGGCCGCAGAACGAATGCCCGCGCTTGCCACCTGGGGTGCGGCACGGTCATCCAGTCGCTTTGAATGCAGGCATCGCCATAAAACAGCAGGTCCAGATCCAGGGTGCGCGGGGCGTTTTGCACACTGCGAACCCGCCCAGCGGCCTGCTCCAAAGCCTGCAAAGCATGCAGCAAATCAACCGCATTCAATTGGGTTGCAAGATGGGCCACGGCGTTCACATACAGCGGGCCACTGGCCTCGTGCGGCGCGGTTTCATAGAGTGAGGAAGCGCTCACAAGCTGAGTGTGTTCAATCTGCCCTAGCTGCACCAGGGCGAGCCGGACAGCCTGCGCGGGCTCGCCCAAATTCGCCCCCAGCGCCACAAAGGCGCTGACCGGCTCACGCAGCGGATTTGTCACCGGCTGCGCCCGCTGCGGGTTTGCGCCGCCGCCGGGTGCGTTTGCGTGGCTCGCTGCCGTCGGCGCGAACGGCGCGGGGCGCGGGGCGCACGGCTTGAATCAGGCTCAAGCGGGCCTCGTCATCGGCATGCTGGAATTCTTCCCACCAGTCGGCCAGTTCAATGTCCAACTCACCCACCTCGGCGCGCAAGCACAGGAAATCGAAACCAGCGCGAAACCGGGCCTGGTCCACCAAGCCAAAGGGGGCGCTGCCAGTGCGTTTTTCGAAGCGCGGTTGCATGGTCCAAATTTCGCGCATGTCACCCGCCAATTTGCCGCGTCCTGAGACATCACCGATGCGCGCATTGAACACCTCTTCGATGGCTTCTTGCAAGGCAGGGTAAATGGGCATCTCGCCGGTGCGGGCTTGCCAGCCTTCGCGCACATCGGCCCACAGCACACAGGCCAGCAAAAAGCTGGGCGCAACAGGCTTGCCCTCGCCCACACGGCGATCGGTGTCTTGCAAAGCGGCGCTGACAAAGGGTGTGTCGGCGCGCTCGACCACCACATCCAGCAAGGGGTAAATGCCTTTGGCCAAGCCCAACACCTTGAGCTGCTGGATGCTGGCCAAGGCGTGGCCGGTCTGCAACAGCTTGAGCATTTCATCGAACAAGCGGCTTTGCGGCACGTCGGCCAGCAGCTTGAGCATGGCTTTCAAGGGTTTGGCGGTGCGCG
This sequence comes from Limnohabitans sp., assembly GCA_044342755.1. GTDB lineage: Bacteria > Pseudomonadota > Gammaproteobacteria > Burkholderiales > Burkholderiaceae_C > Limnohabitans. Next base: position 5,768 of record JBIIPF010000025.1, read on the forward strand.
GCTCGAGGGTGAAGCCCAGTTTGTTGAGCTTGGCGGCAAAACGCACAGCACGGATGATGCGCACCGGGTCTTCGCGGTAACGCGCTGCCGGGTCGCCAATCATGCGGATGACGCGTTTTTTAGCGTCTTCAAACCCGTGGTGGTAATCGATCACGTCGCCGGTGTGCGGGTCGTAATACATGGCGTTGACCGTGAAGTCGCGCCGCGCCGCATCTTCGTCTTGCGGGCCCCAGACGTTGTCGCGCAGCACCCGGCCACTGGCGTCCACCGCATGGGTCATGTTGGAGAGGGCTTTTTTGCTGGTGCGCTCGTTGCCGTTCACCTGCTCGGCGTCTTGGCTGTCCAAGTGGGCGCGGAAGGTGGACACCTCGATGACTTCGTGGTCGCGGCCCCGGCCATGCACCACGTGCACGATGCGAAAACGCCGGCCAATGATGAAGGCACGGCGGAAACACGCTTTCACTTCCTCGGGGGTGGCATCAGTAGCCACATCGAAGTCTTTCGGCTTCAAGCCGACCAACAAATCGCGCACCGCACCACCCACGATGTAAGCCTCAAAGCCGCGTTCTTGCAAGGTGCGCACCACGTTAAGGGCGCGTTCGTCCACGAGTTCGTGGTCGATGCGGTGTTCTTGTTCGCTGATGACGCGGCGCTTGCCAAAACTGGGTTTGGGCGCAGCAGCTGGTTTGCCAAGCAAGCGGTCGATTATTTTTTTAATCATGGGTTCTCGAAAAGGTCGAGGATACGCCAACCCCGTTCAAGTGCTGTTTGGCGCAACGCAGCGCTGCCATTGGTCACCACGGGATGTTGCACCTGTTCTAAGAGCGGCAAGTCGTTCAACGAGTCGCTGTAAAAGGTGGCTTGAACATCGGCCAAGCTTGTGCCTTGCCCGGCCAGCCACTGCTGCACACGGGTGACTTTGCCTTCACGCAAAGTGGGCACGCCGGCAATTTCACCAGTGAAGTGGCCTTGGGCATCGCGCTCGAGTTCTACCGCCAACAACACGTCCATGCCAAAGGCCTCAGCGATGGGGCGCGTCACAAATTCGTTGGTCGCCGTCACCATCACCAAGCGCTCACCCCGGCTTTTGTGTTGCGCCACCAAGTCCAGCGCAGCAGGCAAGATGGCGGGGCGAATCACGCGTTCCATGAACAAGGCGTGGGCAACTGCGGCAGCGTCCGGGCTTTGTTGGCGCATGGCGGCAGTGGCAAAACGCACATAGGCGTGGATGTCCAAACAACCAGCTTGGTAGTCGGCGTAAAAGCCATTGTTTTTGGCTTGAAACGTTTCAGGGTCGACCCATCCCAAACTCAAAGTGAACTCCCCCCAGGATTGGTCCGAGTCCAGCGGCAACAAGGTGTGATCGAGGTCGAACAGCGCGAGCTTCATTCAGAGTTCATCCAACATGGCCCGCAGCAAGGGAATGGTGAGCGGGCGCTGGGTTTGCAGGGCGTAGTGGTCCAAGCGTTGCAGCAAGTCCATCAGGTGACCCAGGTCACGGCTGAAGCGGCTGAGCAAGTAGTCGAGTAAGTCGGTGTTCAAGCTCATGCCCAGGGCTTGCGCATGGCGCACCAACACTTCACGGCGTTGGTCGTCATCCAACAGGTGAAGTTGAAACACATGCCCCCAGCCCAGGCGGGTGCGCAGGTCTTCACGCAAAGGCAGGTCTTGTGGCGGCAGAGCGCCTGCCGCCAACACCCAAGGTTGGCGCGAGGCGCCTGGGGTGGCGGCATTCACAAACCAATTGAAGGCCGCGTGCTGCTGCACCGGTGTGAAGTCCTGCACATCGTCCATGATCAGCACTTCCCACTCGGGGTTGAAGTCGGGCGCTTGGCGGGTGGTTGCGTCCATCCAGCCGACCGAGGCGCCCTGCCCTTGGATGTGCTCGGCCACGGCTTGCAACAAATGGGTTTTGCCGCAGCCGTGTTCACCCCACAAATAGGTGGGCACCGGCGAACGGGTGCTGCCGGCCATCCACAGCTCGAGGTGCGCCAAAGCCGAGGCGTTGTTGCCCGGGAAAAAATTGGTCAAGCTGGGGCCGACCGACACACCAATATCCAAGGCAATTTGTTTCATCGCGAATCAGCCTGCATACAGGCGACTGGCCATGTAGCGGCTGCGCAATCGGCGCAGGGCCACCAACAGCACGGCGCTGGCGGGCAAAGCGATCAAGATGCCGACGAAGCCCAGCAACTGACCAAAGGCCAGCAGGGCAAAAATCACGGTGAGTGGATGCAAGCCAATGCGCTCGCCAATCAAACGCGGTGTGAGGATGAAGCTTTCAATGAGTTGGCCTAGGCCAAACACCACAGCCAGCATGAGACCGGCTTGCATCGGGGCCATTTCCAAAAAACCAGCCAAGGCCGCCAACAACAACCCAATACCAAAACCCACATAGGGCACAAACACCGCCAAGCCGGTGAAGATGCCAATCGGCCAGGCCACCGACAGGCCAAACATTTTCAGCGCAGCCACGTAGTACAACGACATGATCAGCATCACCAGCAACTGGGCGCGCAAATACTCGCCCAGCACGGCGTCGGCCTCATCAATGAAGCTGCCCACGCTGTCTTTGGCTTTGACAGGAATCCAGTCCCGCGCATGGGCCAAGACATGGTGACCGTCCATCAGGAAGTAAAAAAGTGCCACCGGAATCAACACCAGGTTGCCAATCAGCGCCAGCGCCACGCTGCCGCCAATTTGCACCGACGCCAGCAGCGAGGACAAACCGCTCTCCCACAGATTGCTCATGTAGGTGCTGAAAAAGGCTTTGATAGACGGTTGGTCGAAGTTCACATCGACACCCATGCGGGCCAACACAGGTGCCAAGTCGGTTTGCAGCAACGCCAACAAGTTGGGCAACTGCGCTTGCACCCGGGCGGCTTCTTTGAAAAAGACCGGCACCACCAAGCCCAACAGCGCCACCACCGCCAGCAAAAACAAGGCTTCGACCAGCAGCACCAGCACAAAGCGCGGAACCCTTGTTCCCTGGTGCGCTTGCAACCACACCACCAACGGGTTCAAGGCATAGGCCATGGCGGCGGCCACCAAAAACGGTGTGAGCACCGGCGCCAGCCACCACAACAGCCCCAGCAACACGGCGGTGATGGCCAACCAAGCGGCGTGGAAACGGTAGTCGGGGGAAGTGGACATCAGGCGGCGTGAAACCCGGCAATTAGAATCTGCCCATTCTATCGACCCGACCTTCAGGCGCACCGCGCCCCACCCCATGAACACTCCCCTTTCCTACAAAGACGCTGGCGTTGACATCGACGCCGGTGATGCACTCGTTGAGCGCATCAAACCCTTGGCCAAGAAAACCATGCGCGAGGGGGTGTTGGCTGGCATCGGTGGTTTTGGTGCTTTGTTTGAGGTGCCCAAAAATTACAAAGAGCCCGTGTTGGTCAGTGGCACCGACGGCGTGGGCACCAAGCTCAAGCTGGCGTTTGAATGGCAGATGCACGACACCGTGGGCATCGACCTGGTGGCCATGAGCGTGAACGATGTCTTGGTTCAAGGCGCTGAGCCGCTGTTTTTCCTTGACTATTTCGCTTGCGGCAAGCTGGATGTGGACACCGCTGCGGCGGTGGTGGGCGGCATTGCCAAAGGTTGTGAGTTGTCAGGTTGCGCCTTGATTGGCGGCGAAACCGCCGAGATGCCCGGCATGTACCCCGCCGGTGAATACGACCTCGCAGGCTTTGCCGTGGGCGTGGTGGAAAAAAGCCAAATTTTGACGGGCCAAGATGTGAAGTCCGGCGACGTGGTGCTGGGCTTGGCCTCCAGTGGTGTGCATTCGAATGGCTTTAGCTTGGTGCGCCAATGCATAGACCGCGCTGCCACCCAGTTGCCCGCCACTTTGGATGGCCAACCGTTCAAGCAAGCCCTGATGGCCCCGACCCGCTTGTATGTGAAAAGCGTGTTGGCCGCCTTGAAAGCCCACCCCATCAAAGCACTGGCCCACATCACCGGCGGCGGCCTGACTGAAAACATTCCCCGCGTGTTGCCTGATGCGTGCGCCGCGCATTTAGACCGCGCCAGTTGGCCGCGCACTGAGCTTTTTGCTTGGCTGCAAACCACCGCTGGGATTGACGAGGCCGAGATGTGCCGCACCTTCAACAACGGCATTGGCATGGTGCTGGTGTTGGACGCGGCGCACGCTGCCGCTTGCGCCCACACCTTGGCGGACTTGGGCGAGCAGGTGTTTCAAATTGGCGTGATTGCCGACCGGGGCCAAGGCGCGGCTGTCGTCATCGACTGAAATTAATGGGGGTTAAAAAACAATTGGAATCTGACCCCCATTATTTCGACCAAATCTGCATCACTCCGGCAACAACACGGCCAACCGCGCCTGCACTTTTTGCAAGCGCTCGCCGTCGCCCTGGCGGCGGTAAATTTCCTGCAAATTGCGCAGCATACGGGCAATGATGTCGCGGGGGCTGGCGGGCTCCAGGTGGTAGGCCAAGGCGTCGTCGGAAATGGCTTGCGGTCGCCCCGGTTTGGCCCCGTGCAGCCAAGGAATCAGGCGTTCGGCCAGGTCGTCGCGGCTTAAAGATTCGCCACTGAAAGGGTCGAGCACCACATGGCCTTCTTGCGGATAGGTGAGGTCGAGTTTGACCAAAAAATGGCCCGGGAAACTCACGCCGTGCACCCGCAGCCCCATGCTTTGACCCAGTTCCAGCCACAGCACGGCCAAGCTGATGGGAATGCCCAGGCGTTTGGTCAAGACCATGTGGATGAAGCTGTTGTGGGGGTCGTCGTAATGGTTCACGTTGCCGGCAAAGCGCAGCTCTTCATAGAAAAAATGGTTCAGCTCGCGCAGCTTGTCCAGCGGCTCGGCATTGGCCATGAGGCGGCGTTTGAGCTTGGCGCTCATCACGTCCACCTCGTCGAGCACCTGCTGGATGTCCAAACCAGGGAATTCATCTTGCGCCAAGCTGATAGCGGTTTCCAGCAAGGGAAAATCGTCGTCGCTTTGCACCAAGGTGGTGAAATAGTCCAGCGCCGAGGGCTTTAATTTGTAGTCCATCTTGCAATCATGCCTTCAGCGCCGCCACAGCGCACGCAAATCCACCCCAAGACCCTTCAGTATTGCGAAATACACCACAACACCGCCGCTGGTCACCCCCAACATCAAACCCGCCCGCGTCCATGCTTGGGCTTGCAGGCCAGTCCAATCCCAATGGCCAGCCGCGAACCACAGCAGCCCGCCAAACACCGCGCTGGCCACCAGCACTTGCGCCATCAGCAGCAACCAGCCCGGCAAGGGTTTGTATTGGCCTTGCAAGCGCAAGCCCACCAACAGGCTGAGCGCGTTCACCAAGGCCCCCAAACCAATCGACAAGGTGAGCGCGGCATGCGCCAAATGCGGCACCAAGAAGAAGTTGATGACCTGCGTGAACACCAATACTGCAACAGCGATGCGCACCGGTGTGCGGGTGTCTTCTTGGGCATAAAAACCAGGCGCCAGCACCTTGATGGCCACCAGCCCCAGCACACCCACGCCGTAGCCTGTGAGGGCGGCAGTGGTTTGGGTCACGTCGTGGGCGGTGAACGCGCCGTAGTGGTAGAGCACGGCCACCATGGGCTGGGCAAACACCAGCAAGGCCACGGCGCAGGGCCAAGCCAGCACCAGCACCAGGCGCAAGCCCCAGTCCAGCATGGCGCTGTAGCGCGCACTGTCACCACTGGCTTTGGCGGCAGACAGCTGCGGCATCAGCACCACGCCCAAGGCCACGCCCAGCATGGCGATCGGAAACTCCATCAAGCGGTCGGCGAAGTTGACCCAGCTCACGCTGCCCGGCGTCAGATGCGAGGCAATTTGCGTGTTGATGAGCAGCGACAACTGGGCCACGCCCACGCCCAAGAGCGCAGGCCCCATCATGGCCAAAATGCGCCGCGTGCCCCCGTCTTGCCAAGCTTGGCGGATGTCCCTGGGAGACCAAGCGATGCGCGGCAACAGGCCCAAGCTTTTCAGGGCTGGTATTTGCACCGCCAACTGCAACACCCCGCCCAGCATGACGCCGCCAGCCAATGCATAAATGGGTTCTAGCCCCTGCGAACGCAACCACGGTGCACCCAGCCAAGCCGCCAAGATCATGCAAACGTTGAGCAGCACCGGCGTGGCGGCCGGCACGGCAAAGCGCCGCCAGGTGTTCAAGATGCCGGCCGACAAGGCCACCATGGACATGAAAGCGATGTAAGGAAACATGTAGCGCGTGAGCAGCACGGCGGTGTCCATGCCCTGCGGCGACTGCTGCAAACCACTGGCCATCAGCCACACCAAACCCGGCGCGGCCAGCACGCCCAACACGCTGGTGATGAGCACCGCCCAGGCCAGCAGCGTGGCCACTTTGTCAATCAGCACCTGCGTGGCGGCGTCGCCGTGCTCGGCGCGGGTGGCGGCCAGCACCGGCACAAAGGCTTGGCTGAAAGCACCCTCGGCGAACAAGCGGCGAAACAAATTGGGGATGAGAAAGGCCACGCGAAAGGCGTCGGTGACCGCGTTGGCCCCGAAAGCGCTGGCAATCAGCGTTTCACGCACAAAACCGGTGATACGCGACAGCAAGGTCAGCAAAGAGACGGTGGAGGCGGACTTGAAGAGGCTCACGCGTGG
>JBIIPF010000247.1:0-3119 GCA_044342755.1 Limnohabitans sp.
TGCTCAAGCAGTTCATCAAGATGGTGCATCCGCGCTCCCTCTTGAAGCCCAGTCCCCGCATCATCATTTGTGTGCCTTGCGGCTCCACCCAAGTGGAACGCCGCGCCATTCGCGAATCCGCCTTGGGCGCTGGCGCATCCGAGGTGTACCTGATCGAAGAACCCATGGCAGCAGCCATTGGCGCTGGTTTGCCCGTGTCTGATGCGTCTGGCTCCATGGTGGTTGACATTGGCGGCGGCACCACCGAGGTGGGCGTCATCTCCTTGGGCGGCATGGTCTACAAAGGCAGCGTGCGCGTGGGTGGCGACAAGTTCGATGAAGCCATCATCAACTACATCCGCCGCAATTACGGCATGCTGATCGGCGAGCCCACGGCTGAAGCCATCAAAAAGCAAATCGGTTCAGCCTTCCCCGGCAGCGAAGTGCGCGAAATGGAAGTCAAAGGCCGCAACCTCTCCGAAGGTGTGCCACGTTCTTTCACCATTTCCTCCAATGAAATTTTGGAAGCACTCACCGATCCTTTGAACAACATCGTGTCGGCAGTGAAAAACGCCTTAGAGCAAACGCCGCCAGAGTTGGGTGCAGACATCGCCGAGCGCGGCATGATGCTCACTGGCGGTGGCGCGTTGTTGCGCGACCTTGATCGCCTCATGGCCGAGGAAACCGGCTTGCCTGTGCTGGTGGCCGAAGACCCGCTCACCTGTGTGGTGCGTGGCTGTGGCTTGGCCTTGGAGCGCATGGAGCGTTTGGGTTCTATCTTCACCAGCGAATAAATGCCACTCGGCACGCTTGACCGCTCACCGCCGCCTTTTTTCAAACAAGGCACTTCGGCGCTGACCAAGCTGCTGCTCTTTAGCGCCATCTCTGTGGCGCTGATGTTCGCGGATCAACGCTACAACATTGTTCAGCCCGCGCGTTGGGCCTTGTCACTCGTCATTTACCCCGTTCAGTGGCTTGCCTTGCGCCCGCAGGTGTTGTTGGATCACCTGGACGATGCTTTTCTGGGTCGACAAGAAGCCCTTGAACATGTGGAACAGGCCAATGCCAAGGTGTTGTCACAGGCGGTTCGCACCAGTCAACTTGAACAACTCTCTTTGGAGAATAAAAACCTGCGCGAACTGCTGTCGCTGCGCGATAGGCTGGGCTCCACAGCCATGGCGGCCGAAGTCTTGTACCAAGCGGCCGACCCGTTCACCCGCAAATTGATCATCGACAAAGGTGCCAACAATGGCGTGAAAACCAGTTCGCCGGTGATGGACGAGCAGGGCATCATTGGGCAAGTCACACGTGTGCATCCGATGGTGAGTGAAATCACCTTGGTCACGGATCGAGAGCATTCGATCCCTGTGCTCAACACCCGAACAGGTGCGCGGGGTGTGGCTTTTGGCGAGTCCGGGGGCGCTCCATTGCTCGAGCTGCGCTACATGGCCACCAACGCCGACATCGAGGTAGATGACGTCTTAACCACCAGCGGTGTCGATGGGATTTATCCGCCGGGCATTCCTGTTGCCAAGGTGGTCAAGGTTGAGCGTCGCGCTGATTCCGTGTTTGCCAAGATTTTGTGCCAGTCCTTGGCGCGGGTGCAAGGAGCGCGTCATGTCATGGTGATGGAGCCTGTGCACTCCAACATGCCCAATTTCAACGACCTGCCGCCCGAACCTCAACCCCTGCAAAAAGGGGGTCGCCGATGATCATGCCGCGCGGCCACCAGTTGCTGCTGCCTGCCAATCCGATGTTCATGCTGTTCAGCTTGGCCTGTGCCTTGCTCCTGGACATGTTGCAAAGCATGCTGTGGTTTGGCAATGCAGCCTGGTCTCCTGATTGGTTGGCCTTGGTGTTGGTTTTTTGGGCCATTCACCAGCCGCTCAAAGTCGGTGTGGGCATCGCTTTTTTGCTGGGCTTGTTGACCGATGTCCATCAAACCTCGCTGCTGGGGCAACACGCGCTCACCTACACGGTGCAAGGCTTCTTGGCCACCATGATCCACCGTCGAATTCTTTGGTTTGATGTGCCTTCCCAGGCCTTGCAAGTCTTCCCCGTTTTCTTGGCGGCACAGGTGATTGAGCTCACAGTGCGCATCACCGCGGGCGGGGTGTTTCCAGGTTGGTCGATGATGATTGCGCCTGCCATTCAGGCTTGTTTTTGGCCGGTCATCACCGTTTTGTTGCTGGCGCCGCAGCGCCGGGCGCCTGACCCCGACAAACACCGTCCCCTATGAGCTTGTTGCGCAACGTCGAATACGATCTTCGACGCTTTCGTGCGCGGGTTCTGGTGGCCTCGGTGTTCGTGCTGTTTATTTTTAGCTTGCTTTTTTTGCGCCTGGTGTATTTGCAACTGTGGCGCTACCAGGAGTTCATCGCTCAGGCCGAAAGCAACCGCACGGCCATCGTGCCCATCGTGCCCAACCGGGGCGTCATCATGGATCGCAATGGGGTCGTTTTGGCCACCAATTACTCTGCTTACACGCTGGAGATCACGCCATCCAAAGTCACTGAACCACTCGATGAAGTGATTGAGAAGCTGGGGCAATTGATTGACATCCAAGGCCGTGACAAGCGGCGTTTTCGCAAGTTGCGAGAGGAGTCCAAAAGCTTTGAATCGGTGCCGATTCGAACGCGCTTGAGCGATGAAGAGGTGGCGCGTTTTGCCGCGCAGCGCTACCGCTTCCCGGGGGTCGAGATTCGCGCTCGTTTGTTTCGCAACTACCCCTATAGCGAGCTTGCCAGCCATGTGATTGGCTACATCGGCCGCATCAACCAAGCTGAAAAAGAAAAGTTGGAAGAGTCTGACCATGCGGGCAATTACCGCGGGACCGATTACATCGGCAAACTGGGCATTGAGCAAAGTTACGAAAGCCAATTGCACGGTCACACGGGCGTGCATGAAATGGAAACATCTGCCGGCGGGCGGGCGGTTCGCCGCTTGCGCAGCAGTCCGGCCACCCCGGGCAACACGGTGGTGCTTTCCATCGACATCAAGTTGCAAAAACTGGTGGAAGATTTGTACGGCAACCGGCGCGGCGCATTGGTGGCGATGGACCCTCGAAACGGCGAGGTGTTGGCCTTTGTCAGCAAGCCCACGTTTGACCCGAATTTGTTCGTTGAAGGCATTGACACCGA
>JBIIPF010000026.1:0-12338 GCA_044342755.1 Limnohabitans sp.
TGTGCTGGGCGCCTGCTTGGGGGCATTGGGTGGTGCCATGGCTGCTCCAACCACGTCTATGGTGCCCGGGGCGGGTGCTGACATGATCGTCTTGTCGTTTGCAGTGGTTGCAACCGCGGGCATGGGACAAATTTCAGGGGCCTTGTTGGCTGCCTTGCTGATTGGTTTAGCCCGCTCCTTGGCTGTTTATTTGGCGCCTGAGTGGGAAGTGGCGGTGCCCTACTTGATCATGGTGATGGTCTTGTTGATACGGCCCCATGGACTGTTTTCCGTCGCGCAAGCTCGTAGGATTTGACATGATTCGTGGATTGGCTTGGCTCGGTTTTCTCATTTGCTTTGTGCTGGGGTTGCTGTTTCCCTGGAGCAAAACACCCCTCATCATGGCAATTTGCTACGGCATGGCCAGTTTGGGCGTGGCCATCATGATGCGGGCTGGTCAAGTCTCTTTTGGACATGCGCTGTATGCAGCGATTGGTGCCTATTGCGTGGCCTTCACAGCACGCAGCTTTCCAGGCCTTGACGGCATCATTCTGTTGGTCATCGGGGTCATTGGCAGCATGTTGGCTGGCGGCGTGGTTGGCTTGTTTGTGGTGCGTTACCGAGGTATTTTTTTTGGCATGCTGAACTTGGCACTGAGCATGGTAGTTTTTTCCATGCTCGGCAAACTCTACAACTTGACCGGGGGCACCGACGGTCTGCGCATCAACCGACCCACATTCTTCAATCAAACGCTAGAGCGTGATGCTTTTGAAACCAGTTTGTTGCTGTTGAGTTTGTTATTTGCTGCCTTGTTGGTTTGGGGCGTACAACGCTATTTCAAATCAGCCGCCGGAGAAGCCTTGGCGGCCATCAAATCCAATGAAACCAGGTTGGAGTATTTGGGTCTTTCAGCGCGGCGAATTTTATGGAATGCGTACCTGTTATCTGCGGCACTGGTGGGTTTGTCAGGCGCCATGTTTGGCCTGGTGCAGGGTTTGGTGACACCCGATATTGGCGCTTGGTTTCGCTCTGGAGAGTATGTCTTTATCAGCATCTTGGGCGGTAGCGGCCATGCCTTTGGTGCTTTTTTGGGAGCGGGTGTTTTTGAGGCGGTGAAACTCTTTGCCGCAGCCTATATGACTGGCGTCTGGCAACTCATTTTGGGGGTGACATTGATCATCGTGATTTTGGTGGCCCCCGATGGCATCGTGGGCTTGCTGCAAAAACGTCGATCCTCGGTTGGAGGTCAACCATGACCCCTTTGCTTGAAACCAAAGGTCTGCAATTGTCCTTTGGCGGCGTGGTAGCTGCCGATAACATCGACTTTGCATTGCAACGCGGTGAACGCTTGGCTGTGATTGGTCAAAACGGTGCAGGCAAGACCACTTTTATCAACATCTGCACTGGTTTTCTCAAACCGACTGCTGGGCGGGTGTTTTTCGATGGCCATGACGTGACCGACAAATTGCCCCGTCAAATTGTGCGTCTTGGATTGGGTCGATCATTTCAGTTGCCTCAGTTATTTTTGGACCACAGTGTTCGTCAATGTTTGGAGATTGCAGCAGTTGGACGGTCTGGACAGTTGCCCTTTTTCAAGTCCTTGTCGGATGCGGTGGACCAGCACGAAATCAATGACACCTTGCACTTGGTCGGTCTGTCTGCACGCGCCGATGAACCCACATTGGCCTTGCCTGAAGGTCAGCGTAAATTATTGGATATTGCCATGGCTTTGATGTTGCAACCCAAATTACTGATCATGGATGAGCCGACCAGCGGTGTTGCTTCGGAAGACAAGATGGCCTTGATGGACACGGTGATGCAGGCCCTGAAGGAGCGAGAAGTCACCAGTTGGTTTGTTGAACACGACATTGACATCGTGAATCGCTATGCCACTCGGGTGGCAGCATGGATTGCAGGCAAAGTTGCAGCCGATGGATCACCCGCAGAGGTCCTGGCCCTGCCTCAAATTCAGCGTGAAATATTGGGTCATCCATGATGTTGACCTTGGAGCAACTCTGTGTGGATATCGCAGGCGTGAAAGTACTGCGGAATATTTCTGCCCATCTTCAAGCTGGCACAACAGTCGCTGTGGTCGGGCGCAATGGCGCAGGCAAAACAAGCTTGCTGCGCAGCATCATGGGCTTGCTCAAGGCCGATTCAGGCCGAATTCAACTCGGTGAACATGCATTGCTGAGCCTGCCAGCGCACCAACGCGCTCACCTGGGCATTGGCTATGCGCCTGAAGACCGCATCATCTTCCCAACCTTGAATGTGCAAGCGAATTTGCGACTGCCTTGTGAAGTGCTTGGTATGACACCCCATGCGTTGCAACAACGGCAAGATGCCGTGCTAGAGGTGGTGCCTCAACTCAAAGACATGCTCAAGCGATCTGGCGCAGCGCTTTCTGGCGGCCAGGGCAAGATGGTTGCCCTTGGACGCGCTCTCATGGTGGGACATCGCTTGGTATTGCTGGACGAACCGCTGCAAGGACTGGCGCCGGTCTTGGCGCAGCAATATGTGGAGGCCATAGGCCGTTTGCGCCAATGGCAGCCCGGATTGTGTGTGCTCATCACAGAATCCAATGCTGGTCTGATGGCGGACATGCCCGATCAAACTTGGACGCTGGAGCGTGGTTCCTTGTCGATCAAAGCCCCCTCTCACCCCAGAACAATTTGATGGAGAACAACACGTGGCCCAGATGATCATTGGCGGCAAAGCCGTTCAAGCGCTAAGCGGTAAAACTTTGGAAGTTCGCTCCCCAGTGGATGGTTCGGTTTTTGAGACCATCCCCCGTGGAGAGGCAGCAGACATTGATGCCGCTGTTCAAGCTGCGCGGAAAGCCTTGGACGGTGCCTGGGGTCAGTTGTCGGCACTAGAGCGTGGTCGCTTGATGTTGAAGATGGCGCAAAAAGTGCTGGACAACGCCGAAGAATTGGCGCTGCTGGAAGCCCGCGATACCGGTAAACCCATGACCACGGCACGCAACGACATGATCGTGCTGGCTCGTTATTTCGAGTTCTATGGGAGTGCTGCCGACAAAATCCACGGTGAAGTCATTCCGTTTTTGAATGGCTACCAAGTCAACTTGCTGCGCGAGCCCTTGGGCGTCACAGCCCACATCATCCCCTGGAACTACCCGGCGCAAATGATGGGGCGCAGCATCGGCCCGGCACTCGCCATGGGCAATGCCGTGGTGGTCAAGCCCGCTGAAGACGCTTGCATGAGTTGCTTGCGAATTGCCGAATTGGCCTTGGAAGTGGGCTTTCCCCCTGGGGCGCTCAACATCGTCAGTGGTCTGGGCGAAGAAGCCGGTGCAGCCTTGTCTAAACACCCTGGCATCAACTTCATCAGCTTCACCGGCTCGAATGAAGTGGGTGTGTTGATTCAACAAGCCGCCGCCTTGAACGCGGTGAAGTGTGTGCTGGAGCTGGGTGGCAAATCGCCGCACCTGGTTTTTGCGGATGCCAATTTGGAACTCGCCGCCAGCACCGTGGTGCGCGGCATCATTCAAAACACAGGACAAACTTGCACCGCAGGCAGTCGCTTGCTGGTGCAAGCCGATTTCTATGACGAATTTCTGAGCGTCGTGGCCGAGAAATTTTCCAAGGTCCGTGTGGGCACACCAGAGATGAATTTAGACTGCGGTCCGGTGGTGAATTTAGCCCAACAACAACGAGTCAAGCGATACATTGACCAAGCACAACAAGACGGCTTGCATATCCTCGCCCAAGGTCAAATAGATCCAGGTGTTCCTTCCGCGGGCTATTACGTGACACCCACCTTGTTTGGTCCTGTCGCTGCCGATAACCGACTGGCACAAGAAGAAGTGTTTGGCCCGGTGTTGGCTGCCATGCCTTTCACAGATGAAGCCCATGCCATCGCTTTGGCCAACGGCACCGACTATGGTTTGCTAGCCGCCATTTGGACCGAAAACGGAGGCCGTCAGCAACGGGTTGCCAAAGCGTTGAAATGTGGTCAAGTATTTATCAATTCGTTTGGCGCCGGCGGTGGTGTTGAACTGCCCTTTGGCGGCGTTAAACGCAGCGGACATGGCCGTGAAAAAGGCTTCATGGCTTTGGAAGAAATGAGCACGACCAAAACCGTGATTCAGTTCCACGGTTGAACAACCCACAGAAAGAAACAACATGAGTCAACTTCAAAATAAAATTGCCATCATCACCGGCGCAGGTGGTGGTTTCGGTGAAGGCATTGCGCAAGCCTATGTGCGCGAAGGTGCCAAAGTCATCGTGGCCGACATTCAAGACGCCGCGGCCAAACGCGTGGCCACCAGCTTGGGTGCCCATGCCAGCGCTTTCACCTGTGACGTCACCCAGGGGCCCCAAGTGCAGGCGCTGGTGCAGCATTGCGTCAACACCTTTGGCATTCCAAACATCATCGTCAACAACGCTGGCACCACCCACAAAAACCGGCCCATGCTTGAAGTGGATGAAGCCATGTTCGACAAGGTGTTCAATGTCAATGTGAAGTCCATCTTTCACATGACCCATGCCGTGCTGCCCTTTTTGCGCCAAAACGGCGGCGGTGTGATTTTGAACATTGGCTCGGTGGCTGGCATCCGCCCGCGCCCTGGCCTGACTTGGTACAACGCCTCCAAGGGAGCGGTGAACCTGATGTCCAAGTCCATGGCGGTGGAACTCGGGCCTGAGAAAATCCGCGTCAATGCCATTTGTCCAGTCATGGGCGTCACGGGTTTGTTTGAAGACTTCATGGGCTTGCCCGACACCCCCGAGAACCGTGCCAAGTTCATGGGCACCATCCCCTTGGGACGTTTTGCGCAAGCCAGTGATGTGGCAGCCGCTGCGGTGTTTTTGGCCAGCGACGCAGCCGAATTTTTCACAGGCGTGGAATTCCCCGTTGACGGTGGACGCACCATTTAAAGAATTTCCATTCTTTCTCAGGAGACGAGACATGAACACATTGAACAAACTGTTGTTGGCCGCCTTGGTGAGTGGCTTGAGCCTGACCAGCATGGCGCAAACCAAACCCCAGGAATTGAAAATTGGCATCACCACCTTCATGTCTGGACCAGCGTCTGTATTTGGCGTGCCCGCCAAAGCTGCTGCTGAATTGATGATTGAGGACATCAACGCCCAAGGTGGCATTGGTGGCGTGAAGCTGTCGGCCACTTACATCGACGAAGGCGCTGGTGCCGACAAAATGCTGTCCGAATACCGCCGTGTTGTGCAAGAGATGGGCGTGAAAACCATGTTGGCCTCCATCTCCAGTGGCAATTGCAACATCGTCGCACCCGTGGCTGAAGATTTGAAAGTGCTCAACATTGCTTGGGACTGTGGCACCGAAAAATTATTGGAAGAAAAACGCTATCAATATGTGGTGCGCACCCAAGCCAACGCCACCACCGAGATGGTGGCCACGGTTTTGTATTTGATGAAAACCAAACCCGATTTTGAAACCATTGCGGTGGTCAACCAAGATTACGCATGGGGCCGTGATTCCTGGGAGATTTTCATCAACACTTTGCGGGTTTTCAAACCCAATGTCAAAGTGGTTGCCGAGATGTTTCCCAAAATGGGTGCGGCTGACTTCTCAACCGAACTGAGCCGATTGCAAGCAATCAAACCAGATGTGGTGTTGAACACTTCTTGGGGTGGCGATCTGGATACCTTTGTGCGTCAAGCATCTCAGCGCGGTGTGTTTGGCCAAAAAACCTTGTTTGTGTTGCCCTTGTTGGAAAGCTCGCTTGAGCGCCTGGGCAGCACGGTGCCTGCAGGCATCATTGCAGGCGCCCGTGGCGATCATTATTTTCTGCATCCTGAAACCAAGAACGATCCGAAGCACAAGGCTTTCATCAATCAATTCAAAACCAAAACCGGGGCCTATCCCATCTACTCCACTTACCACATGGCGCAAGCCTTGGTAGGGTTGAAGACGGGCTATGAAAAAGCCATCAAAACCAATGGCGGCAAGTGGCCCAGCACCGAGCAAGTAGCCGAGGCCATGCGCTCCATGGAATTCAAAACCTTTGGTCGCCCCATTCGCATGCGTGCTGATGGCCAAGGCTTGGAAGACCAATTACTCGGCATCACCAAGCGCGTTCCTCAATATCCTTTTGCCGTGATGGACAAGATGATGATCGTTCCTGCCGATTTGATCACCACACCGGTTGGTCAAAAATCACCTGCGTGGGTGAAAACCATCAACCCCGCTGTGTTGCAAAACAGTGCCTTGAAGATGGTTGACTTCAAGTGAGCTTGGCATTGAACGCCACCAGTTCACCATGACACGCTCTTCTGTCAAACCCCTAGACCACGTGACAGTGGTTTCCCTGGAGCACGCCATTGCCGCGCCTTTTTGCACCCGTCAATTGGCAGACTTGGGCGCACGTGTCATCAAGATTGAGCGACCCGAGGGCGGTGACTTTGCGCGAGGCTATGACCAACGTGCCCGCGGTGCCTCATCGCACTTTGTCTGGGTCAACCGCTCCAAGGAAAGTTTGGCACTGGACTTGAAGAATCCAGACCATTTGAATGTCCTCAAGTGTTTGATTGGCAAAGCAGATGTGGTGGTCCAAAACTTGGCCCCAGGTGCCACCGCCCGAATGGGCCTGGACGCTGCAAGCCTGCGAGCACTTCACCCGCGCTTGATCGTTTGTGATATTTCAGGCTATGGCAATGAAGGGCCCTACAGAGACAAAAAAGCTTATGACCTGCTGATTCAAAGCGAGGCGGGCTACTTGTCGGTCACAGGCACCCCTGACACCCCCAGCAAAAGTGGCAATTCGATCGCTGACATTGCAGCAGGGATGTATGCCTACACCAACATTCTGAGTGCGCTGATTCAGCGCGACAAAACAGGTGAAGGTGCGCACATCGACGTGTCCATGCTGGAATCTCTGGCCGAATGGATGGGCTTTCCCATGTACTACGCGATGGACCATGCCAGCCCGCCGCCACGCACGGGTGCATCGCACGCCACCATCTATCCTTATGGCCCGTTTTTGGCAGGCGATGGTGTGAGCGTGATGTTGGGCTTGCAAAACGAACGTGAATGGCTGCAGTTTTGTGAAGTCGTATTGCTGATGCCCAAACTGGCTAACGACCCGCGCTTCAACACCAACAGCTTGCGCAACCAAAACCGACTGGACTTGCAAAACATCATCTTGAATGTGTTTTCTTCGCTCACCGCGAATGAGGTGATTCAACGATTGGATGACGCGCCAATTGCCAACGCCCGCATGAACAGCATGGATGACTTGTGGGCACATCCGCAACTCCAAGCCAGGCAACGCTGGACCCAGATCGATTCTCCTGTCGGCCCACTCCCCGCGTTGCTCCCGCCCGGTGTGCAATCGGGTTTTGACTACACCATGGGCCCGATCCCCAGCGTTGGACAACACAATGCGCAAATTTTGCAAGAGCTGGGGCTGACCCTTGCTCCCTAGAATGGGGGCATGAAGATTTCATCGCGTTCTGTGCTGGTGGCCGGTGGCGGCATTGGCGGCCTGGCAGCCGCTTTGGCACTGGCCCAACAAGGCTTTGAAGTCAAAGTGCTGGAGCAAGCCTCGCAAATTGGCGAAATAGGCGCAGGCATGCAATTGGGCCCTAACGCCTTCCATGCTTTTGATGCACTTGGTGTCGGCGAACAAGCCCGCAGCCGCGCCGTCTACACCGACTACATGGTGATGCACGATGCCCTTGATGAATACCAAGTGGGTCATATTCCGACTGGTGCCGCCTTTAGAAAACGCTTTGGCAACCCATATGCGGTGATTCACCGGGTTGATGCGCATACCGCATTGCTCGAAGGCGTGAAGGCACAGGGGCAGGTGGAGTTGCACACCAACACTGCTGTTCAAACCATCGAACAAGATGACGAGCATGTCAGCGTGATCGATCAACACGGTCAACGCCACCAAGGCCATGCCTTGGTGGCAGCCGATGGCGTGAAGTCGGTGGTGAGGGCCCAGTTGGTGGGCGACCCGCATCGCGTCACCGGCCATGTGGTGTATCGCGCGGTGGTGGACAAAGCAGATTTCCCGCCTGAGTTGCAGTGGAATGCTGCCAGCATTTGGGTGGGTCCCAACTGCCACCTGGTGCATTACCCGCTCAGAGGGGGTGTGCAGTACAACGTGGTGGTGACTTTTCACAGCCGAGAAGTTGAAGAATGGGGCGTCACCGAAGGCAGCGCCGAAGAAGTTCAAAGTTATTTCAAAGACATTTGCCCCAAGGCCCGTCAATTGATTGAATTGCCCATGCGTTGGAAACGTTGGGCCACGGCTGACCGTGATCCTGTTTCGCAGTGGACTTATGGTCGAACCACCTTGCTTGGGGATGCTGCTCACCCCACCACGCAGTACTTGGCGCAAGGTGCCGGCATGGCGATTGAAGATGCCGTTACTTTGCGCGAAGCATTGAAAGCCCATGGCAACGATGTGCACCAAGGGTTTGATCTGTACCAACGCTCACGCATTACGCGTACCGCCCGCATCGTGTTGGCCTCCAGAGAAATGGGCCGCATCTACCACGCCAAAGGGGTGGAGCGCCTGGTACGCAACGATTTGTGGCGCGGCCGAACACCCGAGCGTTTTTATGACGCCATGGAATGGTTGTATGGCTGGCGTGTAGACAACTGTCTGCTGTCGTCTTGAATCCCAAAGGAATGGCTACATGACTTCGATCTTCGACCAACACCTTGATAAAAACCCAGCCAACTTTGTGGCGCTTTCTCCTGTGAGCTTTGTTGAACGCAGCGCCGAGGTGTTTGCCGATTTGGAAGCCGTCATTCATGGACAGCGTCGCTACAACTGGGCGCAACTGCGCGACCGTTCCGCCAGACTGGCTGCTGCATTACAAGCCGCTGGCGTCAAGCGCGGCAGCACCGTCAGTGTCATGCTGTCCAACACGCCTGAAATGGTTGAAGCACATTACGCGGTACCAGCTTTGAATGCGGTTCTCAACACCCTCAACACGCGTTTGGATGCCAGTTTGTTGGCATGGCAAATGAACCATTGCGAAGCCTCGGTGTTGATCACCGACATCGAGTTCTCAAGCACCATGGGCCAAGCCTTGCAGATTTTGAAGAACGAATTCCATCGCGATCTGTTGGTGATCGACGTGTGCGATACGGAGTACCAAGGTACGGGTGAACGCATTGGTCGCCACGACTATGAACACTGGTTGTTGCAACACGAGCCTGTTGAGAAATTACAAGGCCCCGCCGACGAATGGGACGCCATCGCGGTCAGCTACACCTCGGGCACCACTGGCGACCCCAAAGGCGTTGTGACCCACCATCGCGGCGCGTATTTGAACGCGGTCAGCAACGCGGTCACGTGGCACATGCCACACTTTCCACGCTACCTGTGGACACTGCCCATGTTTCATTGCAATGGCTGGTGCTTCCCTTGGACGATTGCCATGCTGGGTGGCGTGCATGTGTGTTTGCGACGCGTTGAAGCAGCACCTATCTTGCAGCGCATGAGTGAACACCAAGTGGATCACTACTGCGCGGCACCCATCGTCCACAACTTGCTGCTGGCGGCACCTGCAGCCATGCGCAGCGGCGTGACTCAGACCGTCAAGGGCATGGTAGCTGGTGCAGCACCCCCCGCATCCATGATCGAAGGCATGGCCCAAATGGGGTTTGACATCACCCACGTTTACGGCCTCACCGAAGTTTATGGGCCGGCGTCAGTGGCTGTGAAAAGAGATTCATGGGCAACCGAGTCGTTGTCGGAACAAGTGCGTCTCAATGGCCGTCAAGGTGTGCGTTATCCCTTGCAAGAAAGCATGACGGTACTAGACCCTGAAACCATGCAAGCCCTGGATGCAGATGGCACCACCATGGGTGAAATCATGTTTCAAGGCAACTTGGTGATGAAGGGCTACCTGAAAAACCCGGCAGCCACGGTCAAGGCTTTTGAAGGCGGCTGGTTTCACACCGGTGACCTGGCGGTGCTAGAGCCAGACCGCTACGTGAAGATCAAAGACCGCAGCAAAGACATCATCATCTCTGGCGGTGAAAACATCAGTTCCATTGAAGTTGAAGATGCGCTTTATCGACATCCGGCGGTCATGGCCTGTGCCGTGGTGGCCAAGCCGGACAGCAAATGGGGGGAAGTGCCTGTGGCATTTGTTGAACTCAAGCCCCAAAGCGCTGTGACCGAAGCTGACTTGATCGGCCACTGCAAAACCTTGCTAGCAAGTTATAAAGCACCCAAAGAAATACGTTTTGAGATTATTCCAAAGACCTCAACAGGCAAAATTCAAAAGTTTCAGCTTCGGGAAACATTGAAGACTTGAACCAACACTCATAGAGCATCAGCAGCAGCGGCTGATTCTGGTGGCGCCCTCGCCAAACCTGGCAGCTTGCCGCTCTTTGAAAAATTCCTCGTAATTCATGACCACTTTGTCTTCGCCATGAACCGTCTTCATGTGGTCTAGGTAATTTTGATAGCTGGGTACGCCCACCATCAGGTGGGCGGTTTGCACAAAATAGCCGTTGAGCGCTTTGAGCTTTTCAAGCACGGGGCCCGCCATGATCAGGCTGACTTCAAATCACCAACCGCTTCTTGCGTCGTAGGTTGGTTGGATTTCAAGGCGATCAAACACTGCTTGATGCCATAGAAGACCACCGACAGCAACACCAGCATGAACAGCGCTGCAAGACCCGCATTGAGGTAGTTGTTGAAAATGATTTGATTCATTTGAGCCACAGACTTGGCAGGCGCCAAAATTTGATCTTGAGCCAAGGCGGCTTGAAATCTTTCAGCATTGGACAAGAAGCCAATTTTTGGATTGCTATGGAAGATTTTTTCCATGCCCGCTGTGATTGTGCAAATCAACAACCATGTGGTGGGCACCAAAGTGACCCATGCATACTGTTGGCGCTTCATCTTGAACAACACCACTGTGCACAAGGTGAGTGCAATGGCAGCCAGCATTTGGTTGGAAATACCAAACAAAGGCCACAAGGTGTTGATGCCACCCAAGGGGTCGGAGACGCCTTGGTACAGGAAGTAGCCCCAGGCACTCACACACAACACAGAGGCAATCAGGTTGCCTGAAATAGATTGCGTGTTTTTCAGGGCGGGAACAAAGGTACCCATCAAGTCTTGCAGCATGAAACGTCCTACGCGGGTACCGGCATCCACCGCTGTCAAGATGAAAAGTGCTTCAAACAAGATAGCAAAGTGGTACCAGAAAGCCATCATGCCAGGACCGCCGATGGCAGACGCAAAAATTTGTGCCATGCCCACCGCCAATGTAGGCGCACCACCTGTGCGTGAAATGATGGTGGATTCACCCACGTTACGGGCTGTTTCTTGCAACATTTCTGGGGTGATGTAGAAGCCCCACTGGCTGATGGCGGCTGCTGCTGATTCAGGCGTGGTACCAATCAGCGCGGCTGGGCTGTTCATGGCGAAATACACACCAGGCTCAATGATGGAAGCAGCAACCAAGGCCATGACGGCAACGAAAGACTCCATCAACATACCGCCGTATCCAATCAAGGGAGCGTGCATTTCGTTTTCAAGCAACTTGGGCGTGGTGCCGGAAGAAATCAAGGCATGAAAGCCTGACACAGCACCACAGGCAATGGTGATGAACAGGAAGGGAAACAATGAGCCCGACCAAACCGGTCCGCTGCCATCGACAAATTGGGTGACGGCGGGCATTTTCAAATCAGGAGCGACCACCAAGATGCCAATCGCCAATCCAATGATGGTGCCAATTTTCAGGAATGTAGACAGGTAATCGCGCGGTGCAAGCAACAGCCAAACAGGCAGCACAGAGGCCACCACACCGTAGGCCAACAACATCAATGTCAGTTGCTTGCCATCGAAGGTGAACATCGGTGCCAAGGTCGGGTCAGCCGCAATCTGTCCACCATAAATGATGGACAGCATCAACAAAACAAAACCAATCAATGAAACTTCTGCAATGCGCCCCGGCCTCAGGTAGCGAGAATAGATCCCCATGAAAATCGCAATAGGAATGGTGGCCGCTACCGTGAATGTGCCCCATGGACTTTCAGCCAAAGCCTTGACCACGATCAAAGCCAGAACAGCCAACAAAATCGTGATGATCATGAACGTGCCAAACATGGCAATCACGCCTGGAACCACGCCCATTTCCTCTTTGATCATGTCGCCCAAGGAGCGGCCATTGCGTCGAACAGAAATGAACAGCACCATGAAATCTTGCACAGCGCCAGCCAAAACAACACCGACCAGCAACCAAAGCAAGCCAGGCAAATAACCCATTTGTGCTGCCAGCACGGGGCCGACCAAAGGACCAGCGCCCGCAATCGCTGCGAAATGATGGCCGAACAACACATTTTTGTGGGTCGGCACATAGTCCAAGCCGTCATTCAAA
>JBIIPF010000027.1:0-12337 GCA_044342755.1 Limnohabitans sp.
GTTGCAAGGTGCGGGGGGTAATTTCTGCTCGGGTGGTGATGTGCACGAAATCATTGGGCCCCTCACCAAGATGACCATGCCCGAGTTGCTGGCCTTCACCCGCATGACCGGCGACTTGGTGAAAGCCATGCGCCTGTGCCCGCAGCCCATCGTGGCCGCCATTGATGGTGTGTGTGCAGGGGCTGGTGCCATGTTGGCGCTGGCCGCAGACATGCGTTTGGGCAGCACCACCACCAAGGTGTCGTATTTGTTTTCGCGGGTGGGCTTGGCCGGTGCCGACATGGGCGCGTGCAGTTTGTTGCCCCGTGTGATTGGGCAAGGCCGTGCCAGTGAGTTGCTGTTCACGGGTCGCGCCATGACGGCTTCAGAAGGACACGCTTGGGGCTTTTTCAACAGCTTGCACGAGGCGGATGCACTGAGTACCGCTGCCCACAGTGTGGCACTGGGTTTGGCGCAAGGCCCCAGCTTCGCCCACGGCATGACCAAAACCATGTTGCACCAAGAGTGGGCCATGACGCTGGACCAAGCCATTGAGGCTGAAGCGCAAGCGCAAGCGATTTGCATGCAAACCCAAGATTTCCACCGCGCCTATGAAGCCTTTGCGACCAAACAACAACCTGTGTTTCAAGGTGATTGAGATGAACGCCCATTGGCAACTGCCGTTTTTTGAAGACCGCCATCGCAGCTTGGCCAAGTCTTTGCAAACATGGATGCAAGATCAGCATGTGCATGAAGCCGACGACCGTGCGGCGTGTCGCGAATGGGTGCAGCGCTTGGGTGATGCGGGTTGGTTGCGTTATGTCGTCACCTCTGCGCACGGTGGGGCTTGGGACACTTTGGATTCACGCGCCTTGGTCATCATCCGCGAGACCTTGTCGCGCTTTTCACCCTTGGCCGACTTTGCTTTCGCCATGCAAGGCTTGGGGAGCGGCGCCATCAGTTTGGCGGGCAGTGCAGCACAACAAGCGCACTACCTGCCAGCGGTGGCGCGGGGCGAGATGATTGCGGCGTTTGCGCTCAGCGAACCCGATGCGGGTTCGGACGTGGCCGGGATGCACACCCATGTCGCCCCTTTTGCAGACGGCTTTGTGATGAACGGCTGCAAAACCTGGATCAGCAACGGCGGTTTGGCACATTTTTATGTGGTGTTTGCCAAAACCGATGTGACCGCAGGCGCGCGTGGCATCACCGCTTTCATCGTGGATGCGGACCGTCCTGGTTTGAATGACGACACGCATTTGCAAGTCATGTCGCCGCACCCCTTGGCCACCTTGCATTTCGACCGCTGCGCGTTGCCCGCTTCTTCGCAACTGGGCGACATGAATGGTGGCTTCAAGTTGGCGATGCGCACCTTGGATATTTTTCGAGCCTCTGTGGCCGCTGCCGCTTTGGGCATGGGCCGACGCGCTTTGCACGAAGCCCTTCACTACACGCAACAACGTCAGATGTTTGGCAAACACTTGGCCGACTTTCAACTGACGCAAGCGCGTCTGGGTGACATGGCTTGTTTGTTGGATGCCGGGGCTTTGCTGACCTACCGTGCGGCGTGGATGCGGGACACCTTGGGCAGCGATGGTGAGGCAGCAGCGGCCTACACCCAAGCGGCCGCCATGGCCAAACTCACCGCCACCGAAAACGCTTCCAAGGTGATTGACATGGCGCTGCAAATGCATGGCGGCAAAGGCGTTTTGGTGGGCAACAAGCTGGAGTCGTTGTACCGCGATATTCGTTCTTTGCGCATTTACGAAGGCGCTTCTGAAGTGCAGCAACTCATCATCGGCAAGTCGGTGCTCAAGGGTGTTGCATGAGCGCGCAAAGCGATCGGTTTGTGCATGATCGCTTGCCGCCCCGGGCGGCGTGGCCGCAGTTTTCATACCCAACGGGCTCTCCTGCGGGCGATGAGGTTTTGAATCTGGTGGCCGCGTTGCTGGACAAGGCCTTGTCTCAACCCTGGGCCGATGCGCCGCTGTTTCGCTCGGCGACTCAAACACTGAGTTACAGACAAGCACAAGCCTTGGTGAATCAACGCGCCCATTATTTGATCCATGTGTTGGGGCTTGTCCCCGGCAACCGGGTCTTGATTCGCGGCACCAACTCGATTGGCTTTGCGCTTTGTTGGTTGGCGGTGGTGAAGGCGGGTTTGATTGCGGTGTCCACCATGCCCATGCTTCGCGCCAAGGAGTTGTGCGAGGTCATCCACAAATCACAACCCGTTTTGGCGCTGTGTGAATCGCACTTGGCTGATGAATTGACAATGGCACAACAGCAATCCCCCGGCTTGTCATCGGTGGTTTTGTTTGGCGACGTGCAAAGCACAGACGGACTGGAAATGTTGTCGGAGACTTTGCCCACGGTGTTCGAGGCCTGCCCCACCACTGGGGACGACATCGCCATGCTCGCCTTCACCTCGGGCACCACCGGGTCGCCCAAGGCTGCATGTCATTCGCACTTGGATGTCTGGTCGGCTTGCCAGGCTTGGCCTTTGTCGGTTTTGAAAGCGTCATCCTCCGATGTTGTTTTGGGGACACCGCCCTTGGCCTTTACCTTTGGCCTCGGTGGCTTGTTGTTGTTTCCCATGGTGGCGGGTGCGTCTGTGTATTTTCCCAACGGCCCCTTAAACCCCGAAGCCATGTTGCTCGCCATGCAAGACGCTGGCTGCACGATTTGCTACACCGCACCCACCTTCTACCGGCAAATGGCACCACTCATGGCCGCGATATCGGTGTCAAATTTGCGCGTGTGCGTGAGTGCTGGCGAAGCATTGCCCAACACCACGCGGCAACTTTGGAAACAAGCCTGCGGCATCGAGTTGCTGGACGGCATAGGTGCTACCGAAATGTTCCACATTTTTATTTCGTCGCCCCCTGAGTCCGTTCGCACAGGCAGCCTCGGCCAAGTGGTGCCGGGCTATGAAGCCTGTGTATTGGATGACCAGGGTGCACCAGTGCCTCATGGCCAGGTTGGCCGATTAGCGGTGCGCGGACCCACCGGTTGCAAGTACTTGGATGATGCACGGCAAGCCACCTATGTGCAAAACGGCTGGAACTTTCCGGGCGACACGGTGTTTCAAGATGCCGATGGCTACTTTCACTACCAGTCACGGGCCGACGACATGATCATCAGTGCGGGCTACAACATCGCCGGTCCTGAAGTGGAAGACGCCTTGTTGATGCACCCCGCCGTTTTGGAGTGCGCTGTGGTGGGCAAGCCCGACACAGAACGCGGCATGGTGGTGCAAGCCTTTTGTGTGTTGCGGCCTGGCTTCGCAGCCAACGAGGCCATCGTCAAACGCTTGCAAGAGCATGTGAAGTCGTCCCTGGCACCCTACAAGTATCCGCGTGACGTGGTCTTTTTAGAAGCCCTGCCACGCACGCCCACGGGCAAATTGCAGCGCTTTAAATTGCGTCAACTTCCTCTTATTTGAAAGTACTTATGCACACTGTTTTACTGCCTGAAGGCTGGGAACGCCCCAAAGGTTATGCCAATGGCATCGCTGCTCGTGGCACTCAGATTTTTGTCGGCGGCCAAATTGGTTGGAATGCCCAACAACATTTTGAGTCTGATGATTTCGTGCTGCAAACAGCGCTAGCACTGCGCAATGTGTTGGCGGTGTTGGAAGCGGCCCATGCAGGACCTGAACACATGGTGCGCATGACGTGGTACATCACCGATCGCGACACCTATGCCTCGCGATTGTCAGACATCGGTGCGGTCTATCGCGACGTGATGGGCAAGCACTTTCCAGCCATGACTTGTGTGGTGGTGAAAGCCTTGGTGGAAGAGCGTGCCTTGGTGGAAATTGAAGTGACCGCCGTGTTGCCAGACTGAAAGGTGTTGGTCTGTTGGTCTGTTGGCATTGTTGAATTGTTGGTTTTTTTGCTATTGGTTTTTTCAAGACGGCAAGGGAAAGCAATGTTGCAAAGCCTCATTGAAGGCCTGTGCTTGCTCGTACTGCACCCAATGGCCTGCGTCATCGATCATTTGAAAACTTTGCAAGTTGCAAGCTGATAGGCGCTCTGGCAACAAATGCATCTTGCCTTTGTAGAGTGCATCCATTTCACCCCAAATGCCGTGTACCTCGCAAGTCCAGTGTGTCTGTTGATACAAGAGCGCATCACTTCTTGCAATGCGTCTGCGCCGCAAACGGTCGCGCGACACATTCAGGGCTTGCATCTCCAGCAAGTCGGGCGTCACCAGCGCTTCGTTGTGCAGCATGATGGCCAACAAATTATTTTTATGAACCGCCAACCGTTCATCTTGCGACATGTTGTCTCGAAAACCACGCATGTTCAGAATGTTGTTGGATAGCCCTAGGCCAGGGACACCCACCAACACCAAGC
This sequence comes from Limnohabitans sp., assembly GCA_044342755.1. Taxonomy (GTDB): domain Bacteria; phylum Pseudomonadota; class Gammaproteobacteria; order Burkholderiales; family Burkholderiaceae_C; genus Limnohabitans. Next base: position 4,341 of record JBIIPF010000027.1, read on the forward strand.
GTTTGAAACGTGATGGCCATTGTGCAGCTGCAAAACCTGCCACCAAGCCACCAAAGGAAAAGCCCACCACGTCCAGCGATTGATTTTCAAACAATGACTGCAAACCTTCTTCCAAGGGTTTTGCGAGGTCGTCAGCGTCCAGCGCCTTTTCTGGCAGTTCAGAGTCGCCCAAACCGGGGGTATCCAATGCCCACACAGCGCGTCGTTGACTGAGCGGAACAACATTGCGCACCCAATGGTTCCAACTGCCACTGCCACCGTGCAGCAAGACCAAGGGATGGCCTGCATCTTTGTTCCACACATGCCAGACCTGCTCACCAGAGGGGGTGGGTACCAGGATGCGCTCGGCAAGCGATTGTGCTGCCTCTAGTTCTTGTTTCAAGTTCCACATGGTTGGTATGCAATGTGATGCGGCTCTGAGCGCCCCAACGCCCACTCATCAACGGGCACAGCATGTAATACGCCCATTGATCTGTGGGCACAGGATGCAAAACGCCCGCTCATCAGTGGGCACAGGATGCAAAACGCCCACTGATGAGTGGGCGTTGTGTGTTTGGTTGCGCGAGCAAGATTTGAACTTGCGACCTTTGGGTTATGAGCCCAACGAGCTACCAGGCTGCTCCATCGCGCGTCGTGTGCGTTGATTGTAACTGTTATTCCGCTGCGGCAGTGGGTGTTTCGGTGATTTCAGGGCGATCCACCAATTCAACCAAGGCCATGGGGGCGTTGTCACCCACGCGGAAACCCATTTTCAAAATGCGTGTGTAGCCACCAGGACGTGTTTTGTAACGAGGGCCGAGTTCTGCAAACAACTTGACCACGTTGTCGCGGTTGCGCAGGCGGTTGAAGGCCAAGCGCTTGTTGGACAAGGTGGGTTCTTTAGCGAGTGTGAGCATGGGCTCGATCACGCGGCGCAGTTCTTTGGCCTTGGGCAAGGTGGTTTTGATGGCTTCGTGCTCGATCAACGAGTTCATCATGTTTTGCAACATGGCCAAACGGTGTGAGCTGGTGCGATTGAGTTTTCTGAGTCCGTGTCCGTGACGCATGATCTTGTCCTTTTTTGAATAACGCTTTTTTTGCCGGCCGCCGTATCAGGTACGGCCAGGGGGAATGCAACTCAAGTTGCTTTTGGTTGTTAGATTCGTTTGGCTTCCAAACCGGCAGGTGGCCAGCCTTCGAGCTTCATGCCCAAAGTCAAACCACGCGAGGCCAACACTTCTTTGATTTCGTTCAAAGATTTGCGGCCCAAGTTCGGGGTTTTCAACAATTCGTTTTCTGTACGTTGAATCAGGTCGCCAATGTAGAAGATGTTTTCTGCTTTGAGGCAATTGGCTGAACGCACGGTGAGTTCCAACTCGTCCACGGGGCGCAACAAAATCGGGTCGACTTGTTGAGCGCTGCGCGGTGCAGGCGAATCAAAAGCGGCCAACTCGTTGCCTTCCAACTGCGCGAACACGGCGAGTTGTTCCACCAAAATTTTGGCAGATGAACGAACGGCATCTTCAGCGGTGATGGCGCCATTGGTTTCGATTTCCATGACCAAGCGGTCGAGGTCGGTGCGTTGTTCAACGCGGGCGTTCTCCACGCTGTAGCTCACGCGCTTGACGGGCGAGAAAGAAGCGTCCAACACAATGCGCCCAATGGATTTGTTCACTTCGTCGGCATGGCGGCGCATGCTGCCGGGGACGTAACCACGGCCTTTTTCAACTTTGAGTTGGATGTCGATCTTGCCACCATGTGACAAGTTGGCAATCACGTGCTCGGGGTTGATGATTTCAACGTCGTGCGGCGTTTGAATGTCAGCAGCAGTGACTTGACCTTCGCCGTCTTTGCGCAGGCTCAGGGTGACTTCATCGCGGTTGTGCAGTTTGAACACCACACCTTTGAGGTTCAACAAAATGTTGACCACGTCTTCTTGCACGCCATCGATGGACGAGTATTCGTGCAACACGCCAGCAATGGTGACATCGGTCACGGAATAACCAACCATGGAAGACAACAACACGCGGCGCAAAGCATTGCCCAAGGTGTGGCCGTAACCACGCTCGAACGGCTCCAGGGTCACTTTGGATTTGTTGTGACCGAGTTGTTCAACTTGGATGGCTTTGGGCTTCAGGAGATTTGTTTGCATTCGTTTTTCCTCTCAATGCCCCCGGCTCGTTACACCGGTAAGGCAGGATGATGACCCCTGGCCTACATGACCAGGGCGGCGGATTCAAGGAGCCAAACAGCCCCGGTTAACGCGAATACAACTCAACGATCAGTGATTCGTTGATGTCAGCCGCAAATTCGTCACGGTCAGGTGTCTTCTTGAAGACACCTTCGGCTTTGTCCACATTGACCTCAACCCAGGCAGGCAGTCCGACTTGGGTGGCCAATTGGAGTGCTTCAAGCACGCGACCTTGTTTTTTGGATTTTTCACGCACGCTCACCATGTCACCTGCCTTGACCAAATAGGAAGGGATGTTGACTTGATGACCATTGACGGTGATGGCTTTGTGGGACACGAGTTGACGTGCTTCAGCGCGTGTGGAGCCAAAGCCCATGCGGTAGACCACGTTGTCCAAACGCGATTCCAACAAGGACAACAGGTTGGAACCGGTGTTGCCTTTTTGTTGGTCAGCCATGGCGAAGTAGCGGCGGAACTGACGCTCCAACACGCCATACATGCGTTTGACTTTTTGTTTTTCACGCAACTGCAAACCGAAATCAGACATGCGCTGACCGGAGGTGCGGCCGTGCTGGCCGGGCTTGCTGTCGAATTTGGCCTTGTCTGCGATAGAGCGACGTGCGCTCTTCAAAAACAGGTCGGTGCCTTCACGGCGAGATAGTTTGGCCTTGGGGCCGAGGTAACGTGCCACTTGAACTTCCTTTTATGTCAACTGCCCGCATCAAAATGCAGGGAGCCGCTGATGTGAACACCAACGGCGGTGGGCTTGTTTGAAATCAGATGCGACGGCGCTTTTGCGGACGGCATCCGTTGTGAGGAACCGGCGTCACATCAGAGATGGAATTGATGCGAATGCCCAGGGCTGCCAACGCACGAACCGAAGATTCACGGCCGGGGCCGGGTCCTTTGATTTCGACGTCGAGGTTCTTGATGCCCTGATCAATGGCTGCACGACCAGCCACCTCGGATGCCACCTGAGCGGCAAACGGTGTGGACTTGCGTGAGCCCTTGAATCCTTGACCACCGGACGACGCCCAAGACAAAGCATTGCCTTGACGATCGGTGATGGTGATGATGGTGTTGTTGAAAGACGCATGCACGTGCGCAATGCCGTCCGCAACGTTTTTGCGAACCTTTTTGCGCACACGTTGTGCGGCTGAGTTGACGGGTGCTTTTGCCATGGTGGTCCCTCTTTATTTCTTCAGCGATTGAGCCGCCTTGCGGGGGCCTTTGCGGGTACGCGCGTTGGTGCGGGTACGTTGGCCGCGCATGGGCAAACCGCGACGATGGCGGAAACCGCGGTAACAACCAATGTCCATCAAACGCTTGATGTTCATGGTGGTTTCACGGCGCAAATCGCCTTCGATGGTGAACAGTGCGATCTGATCGCGGATTTTTTCAAGGTCTGAGTCCGTCAGGTCCTTGATTTTTTTGGCGTAGTCGATGCCGCAAGCAACGCAAATTTTGCGCGCGCGGGTGCGACCGATGCCAAAGATTGACGTCAAGCCAATCTCGGTGTGCTTATGGGGCGGAATATTGATACCAGCGATACGTGCCATGAGAAACCTCTTGAATGCGTTGGAAGATCAGCCTTGGCGCTGCTTGTGACGTGGATCCGTGCAAATAACACGCACCACGCCTTTACGGCGGATGATCTTGCAGTTGCGGCAAATTGTTTTGACCGAAGCCGAAACTTTCATTTCATTCTCCTAAGAACCCAGAACACGCACCCTGCGTGCTCCAACAAACTCTGCATGTTTCACGCCTTACTTGGCGCGGAACACAATTCGTGCCCTACTCAAATCGTAGGGCGTTAACTCAACCGTCACTTTGTCCCCTGGCAGGATTCGGATGTAGTGCATCCGCATCTTGCCGGAGATGTGTCCGAGCACCACATGGCCGTTTTCCAGTTTGACCCGGAAGGTGGCATTGGGGAGGTTTTCAATAACCTCTCCTTGCATCTGGATGACATCGTCCTTCGCCATGCGCCCAATCAGCCACCCGGTGCCATCTTGAAGTTGGCCTTTTTGAGCAGCGATTCGTACTGCTGACTCATCAGGTAGTTTTGCACTTGGGCCATGAAGTCCATGGTGACCACCACGATGATCAGCAACGATGTGCCACCAAAGTAGAAAGGCACGTTGTACTTGAGGATGAGAAATTCGGGCACCAAACAAACGAAGGTGATGTAGATGGCACCAGCGAAAGTCAAACGCAACAAAATCTTATCGATGAAGCGAGCCGTTTGGTCGCCGGGACGAATGCCGGGGATGAAACCGCCACTCTTTTTCAGGTTGTCTGCGGTTTCACGGCTGTTGAACACCAAGGCGGTGTAGAAAAAGCAGAAGAAAATGATAGCCACGGCATACAACATCACATAGATGGGCTGACCGGGAGACAGCGCTGCAGAAATGTCTTTCAACCAAATCATGCTGCCGCTTGAACTGAACCAGCTGACGATGGTGGAGGGCAACAAAATAATGGAGGAGGCAAAAATGGGCGGGATGACGCCAGCCATGTTGAGCTTCAAAGGCAAGTGCGACGACTGGCCACCATAAACTTTGTTACCCACTTGACGCCGCGCGTAGTTGACCAAAATTTTGCGTTGGCCGCGCTCGACAAACACCACGAAGTAAGTGATGGCGGCAACCAGCACCACGATCAACAGTGCCACAATGATGCTCATGGCGCCTGTGCGCACCAATTCAAGCAATCCGCCGATGGAGCTGGGCAAACCTGCCGCGATGCCCGCGAAGATGATGATGGAAATGCCATTGCCCAAACCACGCTCGGTGATTTGTTCGCCCAACCACATCAAGAACATCGTGCCTGCTGTGAGAGAAACCATCGCGGTCATGCGAAAACCAAAACCAGGTGTGATAACCAAGCCAGCAGAGGATTCAAGCGCAATGGCAATGCCCATAGACTGGAAAATAGCCAAGCCCAAAGTGCCGTAGCGGGTGTATTGAGTGATTTTGCGACGACCGGCTTCGCCTTCTTTTTTCAAGGCTTCCATGCTGGGCACCACATATGACATCAACTGCATGATGATGGATGCAGAAATGTAGGGCATGATGCCAAGCGCAAAAATACTGAACCGCGACAAAGCGCCACCCGAGAACATGTTGAACAAACTCAGGATGCCGCTTTCCTGTCCCTTGAACAACTGTTGAAGTTGGTTTGGATCAATGCCCGGTACAGGGATGTGCGTGCCGATGCGGTAAACCACCAAGGCCAACAACAAAAAGACCAGGCGGCGACGCAAGTCACCGTACTTGTCTGTTTTGCCCATGGATGCGTTGGTTGCCAAGTTGCTGCTCCTGAACCTTAAGCGACGGCGCCGCCAGCGGCTTCAATGGCCGCCTTGGCACCGGCGGTGGCACCAATGCCGCTCAATTTCACCGCGCGTGAAATTTCACCGGTCTTGATGACCTTGACCACTTTGGCCATTTGACTCACCAAGCCAGCGGTTTTCAGCGCCAACACGTCGATATCGGTGATGTCCAAAGCCTCCAGGGATGTGAGCGTGACTTCTTCGTTGTATTTGAGGCTTTGCGATTTGAAACCGCGCTTGGGCAAGCGACGTTGCAAAGGCATTTGACCGCCCTCAAAACCCACCTTGTGGTAGCCGCCCGAGCGTGATTTTTGACCTTTGTGGCCGCGGCCTGCGGTTTTACCCAGGCCCGAACCGATACCACGACCAACACGGCGGCGGTCTTTGCGGGAGCCATCTGCGGGCTTGATTTCATTGAGTTGCATGGCTGACCTTTAGAGAACTTTGACCAGGTAGCTGATCTTGTTGATCATTCCGCGCACTGCAGGTGTGTCTTGCAGTTCGCTGGTGCTGCCGATTTTGCGCAAGCCCAAACCACGCACGGTGGCGCGGTGGGATTCTTTGGTGCCGATGGGGCTGCGCACCAATTGCACTTTGACAGTAGAGGTGGATGTGGACATGTCGGGGCTCCCGGATTAGACGAAGAGGTCTTCGACGTTCTTGCCACGCTTGGCCGCCACTTCAGCGGCGGTGGTGGATTTGATCAACGCGTCAAACGTGGCGCGAACCATGTTGTAGGGGTTGGACGAACCATGGCTCTTGGCCACGATGTCGGTGATGCCCATGACTTCAAACACAGCGCGCATCGGGCCGCCCGCAATGATGCCGGTACCCTTGGGGGCAGGCGCCATTTGCACGTTGGCCGCGCCGTGGTGACCGGTCACGTTGTGGTGGATGGTGCCGTTTTTCAAAGACACTTTGTGCATGTTGCGGCGGGCTTCTTCCATCGCTTTTTGCACAGCAGCAGGCACCTCTTTGGATTTGCCTTTGCCCATGCCCACGCGGCCATCGCCATCACCCACAACGGTGAGTGCAGCGAAGCCGAGGATGCGACCACCCTTGACGACTTTGGTCACGCGGTTGACCGCGATCATTTTTTCTTTCAGACCGTCGTCACGACTGTCGTCTTGCACTTTTGCTTGAACTTTTGCCATGTTATTTATCCGTGTCTGTTAGAACTGCAAGCCGGCAGCGCGTGCGGCATCAGCCAATGTTTTGACGCGACCGTGGTAGGCGAAGCCCGAACGATCGAAAGCGACTTTTTCAACGCCAGCGGCTTTTGCTTTTTCAGCAATGCGTGTGCCGATGATTTGAGCTGCAGCCGTGTTGCCACCTTTGCCAACAGCACCCAAGCTCTTGCGCACATCGGCTTCAGCAGTAGAAGCGGTGGCAATGACTTTGGTGCCGTCGCCGGAGATGACGCTGGCATAAATGTGCAAATTGGTGCGGTTGACCATCAAACGCGCCACGCCTTGTGTGGCAATGCGGATGCGGGTTTGACGCGAACGGCGCAGACGCTGCTGTTTTTTGCTTAGCATGTTGCAGCTCCTTATTTCTTCTTGGTCTCTTTGATCGTGATCTTTTCGTCCGAATAACGGATGCCTTTGCCTTTGTAGGGCTCGGGCGGACGAACAGCGCGAATTTCAGCAGCGATTTGACCCACACGTTGGCGGTCAGCGCCTTTGATGATGATTTCGGTGGGCGCAGGCGTTTCGACTTTGATGCCGGCTGGCATGTCAAAGTTGACGGGGTGCGAATAACCCACAGCCAAATTCAATTTGGCGCCTTGGGCAGCGGCTTTGTAGCCCACGCCAACCAGGTTGAGCTTTTTCTCAAAGCCTTTGGTGACGCCAACCACCATGTTGTTGACCAACTGACGCAACGTACCGCTCATGGCGTTGGCTTCACGTGTTTCATTGGCCGCCTCGAACGTGAGGGTGTCGGCTTGACGGACCACCTTGACCAAGGCGTTGTTGGCGATAGACAACTGACCACCAGCGCCTTTGACGCTGATGTGTTGTTCGTTCATGGTCACGTCCACACCTGCGGGGACTGTGACGGGCATTTTGGCAACTCGGGACATGTTTCGTTACTCCCTTAAGCCACGTAGCAAAGAACTTCGCCGCCCACGCCCGTGGCGCGTGCTTTGCGATCGGTCATCACACCTTTGGGGGTGGTGACGATGGCGACGCCCAAGCCGTTCATGACTTGCGGAATAGCGTCGTGGCCTTTATACACACGCAAGCCAGGGCGAGAGACGCGCTCGATGCGCTCAATCACTGGACGGCCTGCGTAATATTTCAATGCAATTTCCAACTCAGATTTGCCATCTTCAGTTTTGACGCGGAAGCCATCGATGTAGCCCTCCTCTTTCAACACCTGAACAATGGCCATCTTGACCTTGGACGCGGGAACCGACACGGTCGGCTTGGCCACCATCTGCGCATTGCGAATACGCGTCAGCAGGTCGGCAATGGGATCACTCATGCTCAT
>JBIIPF010000248.1:0-3096 GCA_044342755.1 Limnohabitans sp.
TTGATTGGTTTTCGCTCGGATAACCACCGCTCGGAGCTCGGCTGGCGGCGTGTGCCCTACATGTGGATGGGCTCCATGATTCAATTTGGGGGCTTGGCCATCATGCCCTTCGCCTTGCTGGTGCTGGCTGGTGCCGGTCAGTCTGCTGGGCAACCAGCTTGGGTGGGACAGTTGGGTGCAGCCATCGCTTTTTTAATGGTGGGCGCTGGCGTGCACATCACCCAAACCGTGGGCTTGGCGTTGGCCAATGATTTGGCTGCGGAAGAGTCGCGCCCCAAAGTTGTTGGGCTGATGTATGTCATGTTGTTGGTGGGCATGATCATCAGTGCCTTGATGTTTGGTGTGTTGCTGGCTGACTTTTCCCCTGGGGCATTGATCCAAGTCATCCAAGCTTGCGCTGTCACCACCTTGGTGTTGAACGTGATTGCCCTTTGGAAACAAGAGCCGCGCAGCCGTTTGCGACGAGGCAAGCCTGTTGTGGAGCCTTCCTTCAAAGCAGCCTGGGCCGCTTTGACCCAAGACCGTCGAGCGCTGCGCACTTTGGTCGTGGTGGGCCTGGGTACCTTTGCATTCAGCATGGAAGACGTCTTGCTTGAGCCTTATGGCGGACAGATTTTGAACATGAGCGTGAGTGCGACCACCCTGTTGACCGCCACCTTGTCGCTCGGTGGTTTGTTTGGTTTTGCCTGGGCGTCGAAGGTGCTCAGCCAAGGCGCAGACCCTTACCGGATGGCGCGCACCGGCGTGCTGATTGGCGCACCTGCCTTTTTGGCTGTGATTTGTTCCGGTTATTTGCAAACCGAATGGTTGTTCTCGCTTGGCGTGTTTGGCATTGGCCTGGGCGGCGGCATGTTCAGTCATGGCACATTGACTTCATGCATGAACTTGGCGCCCAAGGACCAAAGCGGCTTGGCGCTGGGCGCATGGGGGGCTGTGCAAGCCACCGCCGCTGGATTGGCCATGGCCTTGGGTGGCATCATGCGCGATCTGGTGGACCTGTTAGGGGGGGCGGCGTCCAATGGCTATGTCAGTGTCTATGCGGTGGAGTTGCTCGTGCTAATCTTCACCGCCGTTGTCCTGTCCCCCTTGGTTCGGCAGGTGACCACCTCCCCGTTTTCTTCAGAGCAACGCCCGTAAGGTATTTTTTAAAAAGGAGATTCCCATGAAAACGCACCATATTTTGTTGATCCTTTGGCTGGTCATGGTTGGCTTTTTCCTTCTGAATTACTTCAGAGACAAGCGCAATCGTTGAAGGTCAGAACGCTTGATTTGCACTTCCCAGACACAGGCCTCGGCCTGTGTTTTTTTTCGCCTAAAAGGCCTTGAAACGCCAGTTTTGAGACCCTGAAAACCACGGTTGACAAATGTAAATGTGTTGATACATTTACAACATAATCTGTCAATTCAAGTTGACAACACATTTCAGGGGGCAGAATGGACTTACACCAACTGGCCGAGCAATCGCTGGCGGCACATGTCAACCAAGCCATCGGTGCCCATGCACCGCCCCGGCTGGTTGCAGCCATGCGACATGCTGTTTTTTCTGGCGGTGCCCGTATCCGGCCCCAACTTTGCACCGCGGTAGCCCATGCCTGCGGCATGAACGCCCCACACCTCACGCAAGCCGCTGGCGTGGCCATCGAGTTGATGCATTGCGCCTCGCTGGTGCATGACGACATGCCCGCTTTTGACAATGCCGACACTCGACGTGGCCGACCAAGCGTTCACAAAGCTTACGGCGAAGCCTTGGCCTTGCTGACCGGTGACGGTTTGATCGTCATGGCCTACCAGGTGCTGTTGAATGCAGGCAAGACCCACCCAGACAGGCTGATCGCTTTGATGCAAACCATCTCGGATGCGGTGGGTGTGCCTGACGGCATCGTGGCGGGTCAAGCCTGGGAGTGCGAGCCACGCGCCGATCTGAGCCAATACCAGCGTGCCAAAACCGGCGCCTTGTTTGTGGCGGCCACCTGTGCGGGAGCTGAGTCGGCAGGCGCCGATCCGCTGCCATGGCGGGCGCTGGGTGATTGTTTGGGTGAGGCCTACCAAGTGGCCGACGACATCCGCGATGTCATCGGGCAGTCCGCTGATTTGGGCAAGCCCGCCGGCCAAGACGCGCAGCACGGGCGTCCCAGTGTGGCCCATGAATTGGGCTTGAGCGGGGCCATTGGCTACTTTGAAAACCTGATCGACCGGGCCGTGGACGCGGTGCCGCACGTGGCCAGTGCCGACAAATTGCGCCAGATTGTGCGCATGGAGTCCGAGCGCTTGGTGCCCAGCAGTGTTTGCCAGTCCTACAAAACCGCCGCCAACGCTTCCAGTTTGCAGCATTGATTCGGGCAAGAGAGAGAAGACATGCGCCACCTCGACCTGTCCCGTGCGGACCTGACGCACCTGGACCGACCCGCTTGGCGGGATCGTTTTGCGGCTTGGTTTGACGATGTGATGACCCGTCCTGGTATTTACAGATGGGCGGTGTCAAACCCGTTCTCCCGTTGGTTCACCCAACACCGAACACGCCAGGTGTTCAACCTGATGGCGGGCTTTGTGCACACGCAAGTCCTGCTGGGCTGTGTCAGGCTGAAATTGCTCGAGCATGTGCGGCAATCCCCCAAAACCCTTCAAGAGCTTGCTGCGCTCAGTCGGGTGCCCGCAGCTGGGTTGCAGCGCTTGGTGCAAGCCGCTGTATCGCTGGGCTTGCTCGAGCAGCGCAGTCAACAGCGCTTTGGCTTGGGACCCTTGGGGGCACCGGTGGTCAGCCATCCTGGTATCCAAGCCATGATCGAGCACAACCAGCTGCTCTATCAAGACATGCACGACCCGGTGGCCATCCTGCAAGCCTCTTGGCAAGGTGCGATGAGCGACTACTGGCCCTATGCCGGCAACGCCGAGCAAACACCCGACAACACCAGCGCTCAGGCCTACGCCCGCTACTCCGAGCTGATGGCGGCATCGCAAACCTTTGTGATTGAGGAAATTTTGGCCGCCTATGCGTTTGACGGGCACCGCGCGGCGCTGGATGTGGGCGGGGGCATGGGTCGTTTCGCCTGTGAATTGGCGCTTGCTTACCCACTGCTTCAGGTGCGCGTGTTCGAT
>JBIIPF010000028.1:0-12266 GCA_044342755.1 Limnohabitans sp.
GCACGGGTCACATAGGCCAGTTCGCAGTCGCGCACCATGGCGCTGGTGGACACGTTGCAAATGGTCAGTGTGTGTTTCAAGCCCAAGCCTTGGGCATGGCGCAAAGCCGCCAAGGTGTCGGCGGTTTCACCGCTTTGGGTGATGGTGACGACCAAGGTGCGCGGGTTGGGGACGGAATCGCGGTAACGGTACTCGCTGGCAATCTCCACTTGGCAAGGCACTTGGGCAATGGCTTCGATCCAATACTTGGCGACACAGCCGCTGTAATAGCTGGTGCCGCACGCCAAGATCAGCACGCTGTCAATGGCCTTGAACACGCTGTGTGCCCCATCGCCAAACAACTCGGGCGTGATGCCCTCCACGCCTTCCAAGGTGTCGGCAATGGCACGCGGTTGTTCGAAAATTTCTTTTTGCATGTAATGGCGATAAGGGCCCAGGTCGGCAGCACCGCTGTGGGCGTGCACGGTTTTCACTTCCCGCGACACGTCTAGATGCTTTCGATCTTGCACGGCGTAGTGGCCCAGCTGGATGTCGACCACATCACCTTCTTCCAAATACACAATTTGGTCGGTCACGCCGGCCAAAGCCATGGCGTCGCTGGCCAAAAAAGTCTCGCCCTGTCCCACACCCAAAATGAGTGGCGAGCCCGCGCGCGCGCCCACCACGCGGTGTGGTTCGTCTTTGTGGAACACAGCAATGGCATACGCGCCGTGCAGTTGCAGCACCGCGGCCTTGACCGCTGCAAACACATCACCGTTGTAGAGGCTGTCCACCAAATGCGCAATCACCTCGGTGTCGGTTTGGCTGGTGAACACATAGCCCTTGGTTTGCAGTGCGGCACGCAAAGCGTCGTGGTTTTCGATGATGCCGTTGTGCACCAAGGCGACACGGCCTGGTTGGCTGGCGTCACCAGTGCCGTGGCTGAAGTGCGGGTGCGCGTTGTGCACCGCCGGTGCACCGTGCGTGGCCCAGCGGGTGTGGGCGATGCCAGTGCCGCCTTCGATGTGGTCTACCTGCACCTGGTCCATCAACTCGGACACCCGCGCTGTGCTGCGGGCGCGCTGCAAACCGCCTTGGCTGCCGTTCAAGCTGGCGGCATGCACTGCCACGCCGCAAGAGTCATAGCCTCGGTACTCCAAGCGCTGCAAACCTTGAACCAGGATGGGGACGATGTTGCGGCCTGATACCGCGGCGACGATGCCACACATGCTTGTTCCTTATTTTTTGTTTTTGACCGGGCGTTGGTAGTTGGCAACGCTGGTTTGCTTGCCACGCGCCACGGTGAGCGCACCGGGTTCGGTGCTTTTGGTGATGGTGGAGCCTGCGCCCACGGTGCCGCCCGCGCCAATGGTGACCGGGGCCACCAAGACACTGTTGCTGCCAATGTGCACATCGGCCTCGATGACAGTGCGGTGTTTGTTGGCACCGTCGTAATTGGCGGTGATGGTGCCTGCACCGTAATTCACACGCTCACCCACGGTGGCGTCACCCAGATAGGCCAAGTGGTTGGCTTTGGCGCCTTTGGCCATGGTGGTGTTTTTCACCTCGACAAAGTTGCCGATGTGCACCTCGGCCGACAACGCAGCACCAGGGCGCAGTCGTGCAAACGGACCGATCAATGCACCCTCGCCCACCGTCACACCCAGTTTCTCGCCATCGATGTGGGTGAAGGCATGAATCACCGCGCCTGCTTGGATGCTGCAATTGGCGATGCAGCAGTTGGGGCCAATGTGCACCCCATCACCCAAATGCACCACGCCTTCAAACACGCAGTTCACATCAATCTCCACATCTTGACCACAGGTGAGGCTGCCGCGCACATCAAACCGCGCCGGGTCGGCCAAGCGCACACCCTGGTTCATGAAACGCTGCGCTTGCAAATGTTGGTAAGCACGTTCAAGCGCCGCCAATTGCACCGGGTTGTTCACGCCCTCTACCTGCCAAGCCTGGGCAATGCAATGCGCTTGCACCGTGCAGCCATCGGCCACCGCAAACTTCACCACATCGGTCAGGTAGTACTCTTGCTGGGCGTTGCGGTTGTCCAAGCGAGCCAACCAGCCCCGCAACAAGCGCGTGGGCACGGCCATGATGCCGCTGTAAATTTCTTGAATTTGGCGCTGCGCGGGCGTGGCGTCTTTTTCTTCGACGATGGCCTGCACCACGCCATCAGGGTTGCGCAGCAAGCGGCCATAACCTGTGGGCGTGTCGGTTTGCAAACTCAACAAGGCCAAATGTTGGCCATCGCAAACGCTGAGCAAGGCGTGCAAGGTATCGGCTTGAATCAAGGGCACGTCCCCGGACAACACCAAGGTGATGCCGTCATCGGCCAACACCGGCACGGCTTGCTGCATGGCGTGGCCGGTGCCCAACTGCGGCATTTGGCGCACACACTGCAAACCGGTTTGTGCTGACAAGCTGGCTTCGACTTGTTCGGCGCCATGGCCAGTGATGACCACCACCCGGCGGGCTTGAATGTCAGAGGCCGTGTCAATCACATGCTGCAACAAAGCCCTGCCACCCACACGGTGAAGCACTTTGGGCATACTACTTTTCATGCGGGTGCCTTTGCCCGCCGCCATCACCACCACATCCACCAATGCCATGAACTTGATTCCTTCTTTTGATCAGATTATCAGTCAGCGTGGCTGGGGCGGGCGGTGGCTGGGCCGGTGCCTGGCTTTGGGCTTGGCAGCCTGCTTGAGCGCTTGCAGTTTGGTGGTCACGGGCTACAACAATGCCCCCCAAGCGCTGATGTTCATGTGGATTGACCCGCACCTGGACTTGACCACCGCGCAAAGCCGCCAAACCAAGGCTGACTTGACGCAAGTGCTGGCCTGGCATCGGCAACAACAATTGCCGCTGTATGCCGATTGGCTGGTGCGCATGCAACAACTGGCGCCGCAGCAAGTGCAAGCAGAGCAGGTGTGCCGCTTGGCTGATGACATCCGTGAAAGCTTGAAGCCTTTGGCCGCACAAATGGAGACACCACTCGCTACCTTGGCCTTGAGCTTACAAGCACCGCAACTCGACACCATGAAGGCCCGCTTCGACAAGGACAACAGCACCTGGCGAAAGGATTGGAAACTCGATGGCAGCAGCCAAGAACGTTTAGCGGTTCAAACCGAAAAAGGGCAAAAGAATGCCGAACGCTTTTACGGGAAAGTGAGCAAAGCACAACAAGCGCAACTGCGTTTGTTGGCACAGTCGTCCGGGTTTGATGCAGAACGCACCTATGCCGAGCGTGTGCGTCAACAAGCCGACATGCTGCAGACCTTGCAAACCATTGGCACGGGGCAACGCAACCTGACCACCGCTGGGCCATTGGTTCGCGATTGGCTGCAGCGCAGTTTGAAGACGCCGGATGAAGACTACGCCGCGTATTTGAAAAAGCGACAAGCCATGAACTGCCAAGCAGCGGCGCAGTTTCACAACAGCACCACGGCCGAGCAACGCGCGAATGCCGTGAACGTGCTTAAAGGCTATGAAGCCGATGTGCGCGAATTGATGCGCACAAGCCCCTGAACATCAAGACTGCAACGAGGCCCACATTTCTTTGTCGCGCTGGGCCGTCCAGATGCGCGGATTGCGGATGCCTTGGGCTTCGTCGTAGGCGCGGCTGACGTCAAACGGCAAGCAGTGTTCGTAAATGAACACTTGGCCAAACACCGGGTCCATGAATTGACGCGTGTACGCCATGGCGGCTTTCAAATCCATTTTTTGCGCCACCGCTTCTTGACCGCACTTGAACAAGGTTTCGACCCACAGCTTGGTGTAGTCCAAGGCTTTGTTCACATCGGCTTGGCCTTGCATGGCTTCGCCACGCCCAGGGACGATGGCCTCGGCGCTCAAGGCGCGCAAGGCTTCAAGCGTTGCGGGCCATTGCGCCAAGTGCGCGTCGCCGGTGTACACGCCCGCTTGGTATTCCACCAAGTCGCCACTGAACAAGACTTTTTCGGCTTCCACCCATGCGATGGTGTCGCCACTGGTGTGGCCAGCGCCGGGATGCCAAATTTCGACCTTGACGCCACCCAAGTCGATAGTCAAGCTGCCTTGTCGACCCGGCTGGCCATCCCCAATGACCATGGTGGGCCAGGTGAGGCCCGGCACGCTGTCTGCACCACGGAACAAGCGTGGAAAGCGGTCCATTTCGCTTTGCATGTCTTCGGCACCGCGCTCAACGATCAAATCGTAAGTGCCTTTGCTGGCGATGATTTCGGTGGCACCTTCGGCCAAGTAGGCGCTGGCCCCGAGCACACGCACCGCGTGGTAGTGGGTGAGCAACACATACTTGATGGGCTTGTCACTCACACTGCGGATCTTGGCAATCAAGTCTTGTGCCATCAAGGGTGTAGCGGTGGCGTCACTCACCAAGATGAATTTGTCGCCAATGATGACGCCGGAATTCGGGTCACCTTCAGCCGTGTAAGCCCAGCAATGCGCGCTGAGTTGGGTGAAGCTGATTTGTTTATCGCTCAGGTCGTTTTGACTGGCGAAGGACTTGGCTTGTGACATGGTGACCCTTGGTGGCTGTGATGAATAACCGGGTCATCATAAGCAATCAACCCTGGGCCTGGCTCAGTAACCAGCGGTGGGCCACACCACCCCGTTTTCATTCAGCAAGGCATCCAAGGGCACATCGTGTTTTTCGGGCAAGAAGTCGGGCAAGAACCCCGAAGTGAAACCCAAACCCACGGTGTAGGGCCGGGGTTGCAAGCCCGACAGGGTGCGGTCGTAGAAACCGCCGCCATAACCCAAGCGGTAGCCGCCCGGCCCATAGCCGACACAGGGCACAAACAACAGCGTGGGCACCACCACTTCGGTGTCTTTGGGTTTGGGGATGTTGTAGGCGTCTTCTTCCATGTCGCAGCCCGGATACCACGCATGGAAATTCAAGGTCTTGGTACGTTTGTCCACCACCGGCAAGCCAATGCGGCGCAGCACCGTGTCGTCCAGCAACTCGCCATCTTCTTTCCAACGATGCAAAGCGGGCAGTGGGTCGAATTCGCCCTTGATGGGCCAGTAGGCGCCAATGACGGTGTCTTTGCGGTCAAACAACCAAATGCGCAACAGACGTTGCAAAGCTTCGGCCCGCTCTAGTCGATCAGGCAAATCCAGCCTTGCTTGAATCAATTCTTGTCGAAGGGCTTTTTTGTCCATGGGAGAATGGGTCTCATCTGTGGAGTCTCTCGATTGTGTCATGGTCACCTTTCTAACCCGTCGCAGCTTGGTTGCATGGCTTTTATGCAGCGTTATCGGGGCCCAGGCCGCAACCACAGCCTCTGCGGCCAACACTGACAAAGCCGATGCCGTGTTGCTGGACATGGCCAATGCGTTTCAAAAAAACGACCGCAAAAAACTCAGCCAATTGCTGCCGCAAGTGCGCGGTCATGTCTTAGAACCTTGGGCCGCTTATTGGGAACTCAGGGTGCGTTTGGGTGACGCCTCAGACGCTGAGGTGAAAGAGTTCCTGAGCCGATACAGCGGCACTTACCAAGAAGACCGATTGCGCAATGATTGGTTGCTGGTGCTGGGTCAAAGACAAGAATGGACCCAGTTTGAGCGTGAATATGCGCTCTACCGCATGCACGATGACAAAGAGGTTGAGTGTTACGCCGATTGGTTGGAGGCCAGCCAGAAGAAGTTTGTCGGCACGGTGGCACTGGAAGAGCAAATCCGCAAAACCTGGCTCGCACAACGCCAAGCCGACGATGGTTGCACCTACGCCATGGAGCAGTTGTTGTTGGCCAACAAAGTCAGTGCGCAAGACATCTGGCGCAAAGCGCGATTGATGGTGGAGTTCAACCGCAAGTCAGCCGCCCGCGACGCCCTGCGCATGGTCTCTGGTAACAACTTGTCGCCGTTGGATGAGCTGATGAACAACCCCGGAAAGTTCTTGTCAGGGCGCGGGCGCAGCTTGGGCAAAGAATCGCCCGAGTGGATGACTTTGGCCCTGGTCAAATTGGCGGACAACGACCATGAAGTGGCGGTTCGTCAAATGCAAGGCAAGGCCAGCGACACGCTGAGCAAAGAACAAAGGCAATGGGTTTGGGGGGTGATTGGACGGCAATCAACGATGAAACTCGACAGCGATGCAGCCGAACACTTTGCCAAAGCTGGCTCGGGCAGTGGTTTGACAGATGACATGTTGGCTTGGAAAGTGCGTGCAGCTTTGCGCGCTGCCAACAAACCGCAATGGACGATGGTGGCGTCTGCCATTGAAGCCATGAGCGCCACAGCTCAAAAAGAAGCCGCTTGGGTCTATTGGCATGCCCGCGCCACCCTGGCGCAAGCCAACCCCAGCGCAGCAGCCAAGGCACAGGCCCAAACGGCCTTGCAAAGCATTGCAGGCTACCAAGGCTTTTACGAGCAACTGGCTGAAGAAGAATTGGGTCGCAAAGTCAGTTTGCCACCGCGTCCAACCCCAGTCACAGTGCTGGAGTTGAATGCCGCGAAAGCCAATCCAAGCCTACAGCGCGGCCTCTACGCTATTCGCATCGGATTGCGCCAAGACGGTGTGAAGGAATGGAACTACGGTACGTCCCTGGTAAATGGTCAAGGTCAAAAGGGGCGCATGAGCGACCGCGAAAAACTCGCAGCGGCTCAATGGGCTTGTGACGAGCAAGTGTGGGACCGCTGCATCAACACCAGCGAACGCACCGCCCTGCCGGAGATGACACACCGCTTTCCCATGCCCTTCAAAGAGGAGGTGATGGCTCGCAGTCAAAACATACAACTCGACCCTGCTTATGTGTATGGCCTGATTCGCCAAGAAAGCCGCTTTATTTTGGATGCACGCTCCAGTGTGGGTGCCTCGGGTTTGATGCAAATCATGCCTGCCACCGCCAAATGGACCGCTAAAAAAATCGGTTTGAAGAATTTTCAGACCGAGCAATTGAACCACCGCGATACCAATATCGCCATTGGCACCACTTACTTGAAACTGGTGCTGGACAATTTCCAAGGTTCGATGCCGCTGGCTGCGGCGGCCTACAACGCCGGCCCCAGTCGCTCGCGCCGATGGCGCAATGGTCCGGTGCTTGAAGGTGCTATTTGGGCCGAGTGTGTGCCCTTCACCGAAACCCGCGACTATGTGAAGAAGGTCTTGGCCAATACCACCTTGTATGCGGCCATCTTGACAGGTGAGCCGCAGTCTTTGAAAGCCCGCTTGGGCAAAGTAGGGCCGATTGAAAGCAGCGAGCTCGCGGACGACCCCGACTTGCCCTAAGGACTCTCGTCTTGGCTTTGCTGCAAGGACCACATGTGGGCATAACGCCCTTGGGCGGCCAGCAGTTGTGCATGGGTGCCGCGCTCGATCACATGGCCTTGGTCGAGCACCATGATTTCATGGGCATCCACCACCGTGGACAAACGATGGGCAATCACCAAGGTGGTTTTGTTGTGGGCCGCATCGCGCAGTTCGGCTTGAATCGCACGCTCGTTGGTGCTGTCCAGCGCTGAAGTGGCTTCGTCAAATATCAAAATGGAAGGGTTCTTCAGCAAGGTGCGGGCAATCGCCACCCGTTGCTTTTCACCGCCTGACAACTTCAAGCCGCGCTCGCCCACCATGGTCTCGTAGCCTTGCGGTGTGGAGGCAATGAAATCGTGAATCCGCGCTGACTTTGCCGCCTCTTCCACCTGTTCTTTGGAGGCAGCGGTTTGGCCATAGGCGATGTTGTAATAAACCGTGTCATTGAACAAGACCGTGTCTTGCGGCACGATGCCAATGGCGCGGCGCACACTGTCTTGGGTCAGTTGCTTGATGTCTTGACCGTCGATGCGGATGCTGCCTTCTTGCGCATCGTAAAAACGAAACAGCAAGCGGGCCAATGTCGATTTACCGGAACCCGACGGGCCCACCACCGCCACGGTTTTGCCAGCAGGAATCGTCAAGCTGATGCCATGCAAAATCGGCCGATCTGCTTCGTAGGCAAAAAATACCTTGTCAAAACAGACTTCGGGTGGTTGTGTCAGTTGAAGAGTTTGGGCGGAAGTCAGGTCTGCGACCTCACGTTGCTTTTCAAGCAACTCAAACATGCGTTCTAAATCGGTCAGGCTTTGTTTGATTTCACGGTAAATCACACCCAAAAAATTCAATGGAATATAGAGCTGGATCATGAAGGCATTGATCATCACCAAGTCCCCCAAGGTCATGCGCCCATCGACCACGCCTTGGGTGGCACGCCACAGCATACCCACCAAGGCCACAGCAATGATGAGTTGCTGGCCTATGTTCAAAGCACTCAAGGAGTTTTGCGCCTTGATACGCGCTTTGCGCAACTTGTCCAAGTTGTCGTCGTAACGCTTGGCCTCAAAGGCTTCATTGCCAAAATACTTCACGGTTTCATAGTTCAACAAGGAGTCGATGGCGCGGCTGTGTGCGTTCGAATCAAATTCATTGACTTGCTTGCGAAATTGGGTGCGCCACTCGGTGATGGTGACCGTGAAATAGATATAGGCCGCCAGGGCAATGAGGGTGATGATGGCGTACCACTTGTCAAATTTCAAACCCAAGATGGTGAGGACCAGCACCACTTCAATCAGGGTCGGCACGATGCTGTAGAGAGAATAGGCAATCAAGGATTCAATGCCACGCACACCGCGCTCGATGTCCCGGCTCATGCCCCCGGTTTGCCGCTCAAGGTGAAAGCGCAAACTCAGTCGATGCAAATGTTCAAAGGTTTCCAAAGCGATGCGTTTGGCCGCACCTTGGGTGGCTTCGGCAAACACCAATTCCCTTAATTCAGTAAAGGCCGACACCGACAAACGCAGCAAACCATAAGCAACCAACAAAGCGATAGGCACGACCAAAACAGCCTGCGCCACCGTGGGTTGTGGCGTCATGTTGTCGATCAACTCTTTCAACAGCAGAGGAACACCGACGTTGGCCACCTTGGCTCCGACCATGAAGGTCAGCGCCGCCATCACCCGCCATTTGTATTCCCACAAATAGGGAAACAAGCGCTTGAGCGTATGCCAATCCGTATCCTGCGCGAGCGTGACCGTGCTGGTAGGAATGCGGGGATAACTGGAGCCGGGATGACGCATGACGCACAATAGAGTTGACTTCAACAACATCCATTGTGCCTGTGACCCAATCCGCCGACTCCAGAACCTCCACAACCACCTTGCCCACTGATGCGGAATTGGTGCTCAAAGTGATTCCCATGCCCGCCGACTGCAACGCCAACGGCGATATTTTTGGTGGCTGGGTCATGGCCCAAGTGGACTTGGCCGGTGCCGTGTTGCCTGCCCGCTATGTGCAAGGCCGCATCGCCACCGTGGCGGTCAACGAGTTTGTGTTCAAACAGCCCGTCAAGGTGGGCGACATCCTGAGTTTTTTCAGTCGCATCGTCCGCATCGGCAACACGTCCATCACGGTCACGGTGGAAGTGTTTGCCGAACGCATCAGGCAGCAAGGCAGCTACTTGAAGGTGACCCAGGCCAACATCACCTATGTGGCCATTGACGACAACGGCCAACCCAAAACCATTGAGCGCAAAGCGTCAGATGCTTGACGCTGGTTTGCGTTTGCCCAAGAACGCACTGAAAGCTTCAATGGCGGCAGGGTCTTTGAGCATGCGGCCAAATGAAACCGCCTCTTCTTGAATACGTGCCAGCACAGCTGGTGTTTGTGCTGATTTCATCAAACGCTTGGTTTCCATCAATGACGACAGGGGTTTGGTGGCCATCTTGCGAGCCTGCAGTTGTGCATACGCATTGACTTCAGTCGGCGGCAAGACCCTGCTGATCAAGCCCATCTCGAGTGCAGCTTCCACCAAAAAAGGCTCACCCAACAACAAAGCTTCGGCGGCGCGTTGGTAGCCCATGAGTTGTGGCGCCAACAAGCTAGAGCCTGCTTCGGGGCACAAGCCCAAATTCACAAAGGGCATGGAAAACGCAGCGTTGTCACCCGCATACACCAAGTCGCAATGGAACAGCATGGTGGTGCCCACGCCCACCGCGGGTCCACACACGGAGGCCAACAAAGGTTTTGGAAAGACCGCGATGGCTTTGAGAAAGCGAAACACCGCAGAGGCTTCGGTGGCTGGCGGTTGCTGCAAAAAATCAACGATGTCGTTACCGGCACTGAACACGGTTTCATGGCCTTGCACCAGCACCACTTTCAACTCAGCGTTCTCGGTCGCCATTTGCAGGGCATCCGCCATCTCGGCATACATGCTGGCATTGAGCGAATTCTTTTTGTCCACCCGGTTCAAAGTCAGGGTGAGGACGCCGCTTTCTTGGTTTTGAAGAATGCCAGTCATGAATTTGTTTCCTTTAATTACTGGACGCGCAACCAAATTTGGGTGCGGTAGAGGGGGCCGATGTAGCCGCGCACCTTCATTTTTTTGCCGCCTTCGATGGGCTCCATTTCGACGGTGTAAATCTTGCCGTTGCCCGGGTCGAGGATTTTGCCGCCGCCGCCCCAAACGGGCTTGCTGCCCTCTTGCTTGACACCACGCACGAATTCCATGCCCACGATCGGCTGGTCTTTGCGGTCGTCTTTGCACAAATCGCAATGGGTTTTGGCTTTGGGATCATCCACCAAGGACTTGCCCACCACGCCAGTCAACACCCCATTGGTGTCGGTGATGGTGACTTCACCTTTGGGTTTTTTGGTTTCATCATCAATCGTGTGCCAAGTGCCCACGGGGGTCATTTGGGCAAAGGCTTGCAAGCTGAGAAACAGCAGGCTGGCAGTGATTGTTTTTTTCATGTCGAGTCTCCGTTTGGTTGGAATGTGTGAGAAATGATTCAAGAAAACACGTCGGCAGTGTCCATCAAGACATCACTGCCCGCACGCGCGGTTTGCATCAAAGATGCGGTTTCAGGGAACAACTTGGCGAAGTAAAAGCGTGCGGTTTGCACCTTGGATTTGTAATACTGATCTTTTTGCCCTTGGGCGATTTTTTGCAAAGCCACTTGCGCCATGCGAGCCCAAAAATAACCGAAAACCAAATGCCCTGCCACCCGCAGGTAATCCACAGCCGCCGCCCCCACTTCATCCGCATTGCTCAGGGCCTTCATGCCAATTTCACCGGTGAACGCGGTCATTTGGCTGCCCAATTTGGTGAGCGGTTGCAGGAAGGGCGCCATGTCTTCGTTGTCTGCCTCGGCCGCAGCCAACTCGGCGATGAGCTTGCCAAATTTCTTCAAGCTGGCCCCTTGGTTGCCCAACACTTTGCGCCCCAACAAATCCAAGCTTTGAATCGTGTTGGTGCCTTCGTAAATCATGTTGATGCGGGCATCGCGCACGTATTGCTCCATGCCCCATTCGCGAATGAAACCGTGGCCGCCCAGCACTTGCAAACACGATGACGTGGCCGTCCAAGCGTTGTCGGTGATGAAGGCTTTCACAATCGGCGTGAGCAAAGCCACCATTTCTGCAGCGTCTTTGCGCACCTGTTCATCAGGATGGTTGAGCTCTTGGTCTATCAGCAAGGCACAGTACAAACTGAGTGCCCGACCACCTTCGGCATAGGCTTTGGCGGTGAGCAGCATTTTGCGCACATCTGGATGCACCAAGATGCTGTCGGCCGCTTTGTCAGGGCTTTTCACGCCCGACAAACTGCGTGATTGGATCCGCTCTTTGGCATAGGCCAACGCGTTTTGATAGGCCACTTCGGTCAATCCCAGCGACTGCATGCCCACACCAATGCGGGCTGCATTCATCATCACAAACATGGCGGCCAAACCTTTGTTGGGCTGACCCACCATGGTGCCTGTGGCGTTCTCCAAAATCATTTGGCACGTGGCGTTGCCGTGGATGCCCATCTTGTGTTCCAAGCCGCCGCAATGGATGCCATTGCGCGCACCCAAACTGCCATCGGTGTTGACCAAGAACTTGGGCACGACAAACAAACTGATGCCTTTGCTGCCTGCGGGCGCATCGGGCAAACGGGCCAACACCAAGTGGATGATGTTTTCAGCCAGGTCGTGTTCACCCGCACTGATGAAAATTTTGGCACCGGTGATTTTGAAGCTGCCATCGGCTTGCGGCTCGGCCTTGGTGCGCAGCAGCCCCAAGTCGGTACCGCAATGGGCTTCGGTCAGGCACATGGTGCCGGTCCATTGCCCGCTGGTGATCTTGGGCAAATACATCTGTTTTTGCGCATCCGAGCCATGGGCATGCAAGCATTCATAAGCACCATGGGTGAGGCCCGGGTACATGGTCCACGCTTGATTGGCGCTGTTGAGCATTTCATAAAAACATTGGTTCAGCACCAGGGGCAAACCTTGACCGCCATAAGCCGGGTCGCAACTCA